>NZ_JBMYXF010000002.1:0-150781 GCF_049608145.1 Halocynthiibacter sp. | reverse complement strand
TGCCATTCTTTATCTCCTTCATAGCAAACATTGCTCGAAAGAGACCGGAACTAAAACGCGACAAGACCATTCTGTCTGAGATCGTTCATGACGTAGTGTCCGAGATCACGCCAGGAATGACGACAAGGCAAATAGATGAAGCCATCCGGTTAAGGATTGTTTCGAATGGTCTAATACCGACAATGCTGGGCTACCGAGGTTTTCCAGCAGTATCTGCAATATCAGTCAGTCCGGCATTGTTGCATTCTCCGCCGAGTGGTCAAACAGTCTCAAATGGAGATCTTCTTACAATTCAAACCAGCGCAAGTTCCAATTTTTCGCATGCTTCCTTGGGCTTCACCTTTCCAGTCGGCTGCATCTCGAGAGAAGGACATAATGTTGTTTCTGGTTGTCGGCGCGCTCTGGAGAACGCTATCAAACGTGTTAGGGCCGGAGTTAGAACGGGCGAGGTGTCTCACGAAATCCAACAATCTTTAGAAGCATTTGGTTTGGCTCCCATTCGAGATTTTGTGGGTTATTCAATGGGGCGAGAACGCATTCAAGCCCCGCAAATTCTTGGGTATGGCCCACCTACTCGTGGAGACGTACTAGAGGCAGGAATGATTTTAAACATTCATGTCATTGGCTCGAGTGGTGACTTTCGAACGCGGGTTGATCCGGACTTATGGACGGTTCGCATGCGAGACGAAGCTCTTGCTGCCATAGCTACGGCAATGGTTTTGGTGCAAGAAGACGGCTATAAGGTTCTAACGCGTTTGCCAGAAGTTAGCTCGGTCATTGATGATTGTTCCTCTTAAACTCAAGAAGTGTAACGTTTCCGGGCGCGTGCTGTAACTTCATCAACAGCATTTTATCCTAGATAGTTGAACTTATATTTCTGCTCGATAAATGTCTGCTTTTTGCTTTAACTACTTAGCAGCAACGGCTGCTTCGGGCTGGGAACTGCCGTTAGACGGGCTTGGCATCAGCAGCGGCTTTGGGCCGTTCACGTCGCCCTTAGTTCACTGAGTTATTACACTGCGAACCCTGCTCCTGCGCGCAGCAGCAAGGCTGCAACCGCATCCACGCGCGCTGGGTTTTCCAGTATGATTTCCAGCGGTGAACGGTTATGTAAGAGCAGGTGTTTGCGCAGGATAAAGCGCTTTGCTGCGTCTTTGTCTCCGCCGTAAAGACCGCTGGCGTTTTCCAGAATAAGTTCAATCGCCTCAAGACGATCTACGATCTCAGGTTTATGTTGCGTGCCAGCTTTGTATTGGCTTTCAAAGCTGGCCTCCGACACGATCGCAGCTATGGCTTTGCAAAGGGCTTCGTCGGACAGAATGTCCATTTGTCTGGTCTCAGCTGTCATATCAGGACCTTGGTTTTCATCGTTGGTCATTTGTATCCTCATATAAGGTTTGGACCTGTCGCGCATCAGCACGCCGACTTTTCCAGACACTTTTTTCCCGCAGGTAAGAACCGCGCAGGTCAATCACTTCATCCAGATAACCGATGGAAATATTACGGATTTCAATTTCATGAACCTTCGCGCAGATCCTGCGGTGGGAATGGGCAAAGAACCACACATCGGGGCGGTGCTGTTCGATCATGCTATCCAGGTCTGAGTGAAAGGCGGCCGAAAGTGTGTCGATCTCTCCGGCGGCGGCCGGATGCGGGCCATGATGCGTTACGACCACGGTCTTACCACCCTTTCCGATTGGATGGGGGCTGGCCAGGCTATCATCCAGCCAGGCGCGATGATCCTGATGCACACGCAGTATTTCTCTCGGTTTCAGGCGGCGCTGTTGCCACATGATCGGGAGATCTTCCCAGGATACTCTGGGATCAACCGGTGCTCCAATCCAATCATAATCCGCCATGCCCCGGTCAGCTTCATGCATGGCAATGGAAGCATCGCCGGACAGATTAAAATCCGTCCACAATGTGCAGCAAAAGATCCGCGTGTCGCCATGCAGCAGCGCCTGTTTCTGCACAAAATGCGCACCGGCATTCTCTGCCGCTTTCTTCAAAGCAGGATCATCGCTCAGAAGCCCACCGTAATAATCATGGTTTCCCGGCAGCGCATAAATCCGTTCCGGTTGGATAAATTTGGACAGATAGTGGAACACACGCGCCCAGTTCTTAGCCGGCCCGTTTGTCAGATCACCAGCGAGGATCAGGGCATCAGCATTCTCAATAATATCCTGCAGCGCACACATATTGATCGGGCACAGGGCGAAGCGGCGGAAGCTGTCATAGTGCAGGTCGCCAAGGACCACGATTTTACCGCTATGGTACGGAATGTCTTGATAATTCATGGTATGATCTCAGTTCAATGTCGGACGATTGGAAAGGGTCTCGGCGCGGTCCAGCATGCGGCTGACGGTGCGCAGGCTCAGCTCCGAACCTCTGATCGCACCGCAGTCAAAGACATCCATCAGCGCCCCCAACGCGGGGGCTGGCAGGCTGCGGCGCTTCCCTTCGATCTCTGCAAAAACACGCAGCTGATCCGGCGTCAGGCCAGGCAGATCCAGCACAACACATCGACTTTGCAGCGGCGATGGCAAGCCATTTCGACTGTTCGCGGTCATCACCCAATTCGCCCAGGACATGTCAAACCTGATCTGGAAATACGGGCATTCCCAGGCCTGCGCCGTCATACGTTCCAGCAGCGGCAACAGCGCATCTGTCAAGGTGTGGCGGGATCCATGCGCCGACGTCACATTCCCCGATTTTTCCACCTCATCAATAATCACAAGTGGCCCGGCGTGCCGTTCCGACAAGACGGTATGGATGAGCTTGCCGGATGAAGCCGTACTCCAGCCTTTCTGCGTTCCCACCAGCGAGAACGACCCAGGCTCCCCCGTGGCTTCAATCGTCGTGACAGGCACCGCCAGATGGTGTGCCAGGCGCCGCGCCCAATGGCTTTTGCCAATCCCGGGCGGCCCAACCAGAACCAGCGGGTTGAACCGCAACCCCGGCAAGCCCTCCCGGGCCGAGGCCCGCAGACCATGCCAGACCTCCTCGGTTGCGCGCGCCATCCAGGGCATCTCAGCATGCAGGGCGGCAGCAATTTCATCCGCCTCATGTTCCGTTTCAATCCGGGACACCGGCAGGCCACCGCGCAATGGGGCCAATTTAGCTTTCGCATCAGAGTTCAGATGGGCCATGCCGGATTTGTTTCCCAGCAGCTCCAGATAACGCAAGGCCCGGCGCTCAATCTTGAGGCGGTCAGGCTTTTCGATCAATTCGCGCCAGTTGGGGATTTTATGGGGGTTAAGCTTCACGGCCGTCAGGTTGTTGTCCTGCTTTAACGCCCGCAGTGTCCGCAGGAACATCTGCAGGCGATTTTCAATGACGTGAACGCTTGGTAGTTCGCCAATGAACCTGATGGGGCTGACGGGGATCAGAGTGGTGGAACGAGTCAAAACAGAATCCTTTCAAAGCCAGGAAAATCTGCCCGGCAAATAGCCTCCGCCGCATTTGGCGGGGCTGATGAATATGAAAGGTTCCGGAACCTGTGGGTTTTTTAGAGAATTTTTGCACCACCATTGCAAGTGGTCGGCTGAAACACAGCCATACGCCGTCAGGTTTCAGCGCCAAAAAACAAAAAACGCCTAAGACGTTGAAAACAAACAAAACCACTGGCGATCAATTCGCCAGTGGTCATTTGATGTGTGTCGAGAGGACAAAAAACACCCTTGAATGGCCAAGTTATGGTGTGTCTCACAACAACAACAGCGACAGGTAAAATCACCCACACTTACTGTGGCCACAGCTGCGGCAGGTCATACAACCTTCAACCATCTGCAAGTCGAACTGACCACAGCTCGGGCAAGCTTTTCCACGTGGGGTGCCGCCGATTTGCACGACGTCAGCTTGAGGGTCAGATTTCAGCCCCATGCCTTCACCAGCGATAAAGCCTGTGCTGATCAGATGTGTTTCAATCACGCCACCAATGGCCGCCAAGATTGAAGGCACGTATTTGCCCTGCATCCATGCGCCACCACGTGGGTCAAACACGGCTTTCAACTCTTCCACGACAAAGCTCACGTCACCGCCACGACGGAAGACCGCAGAGATCATCCGTGTCAGGGCAACGGTCCAAGCGTAGTGTTCCATATTTTTGGAGTTGATAAACACTTCGAACGGGCGACGCTGACCGGAAACAATCAGATCATTCACGGTCAGATAGATTGCGTGCTCAGAATCTGGCCACTTCAGCTTGTAGGTGTGACCTTCTAAGGACTGAGGACGATCCAGAGGCTCAGAAATGTATACAACATCCGCACCTTCATCAGCTTCTGGTGTTTTCTCGCTGTCCTCAGACACGGACAAAACAGACCCCGTCACATCATTCGGGCGATAGGTGGTACAGCCCTTACAGCCGCTGTCCCAAGCCTGCATATACACCTCTTTGAAGTCATCAAAGTTGATGTCTTCCGGGCAGTTGATGGTTTTAGAAATGGAGCTGTCGATCCATTTTTGCGCCGCAGCCTGCATGCGTACATGCGCTGCAGGGGCAAGCGTTTGGGCGTTCACGAAATAGTCGGGCAATTCTTTATCACCAAACTTATCGCGCCACATTTGCACTGCGTAATCAACAACTTCTTCTTCAGTACGCGACCCATCTTTCTGCAGAACTTTGCGCTTATAGCTGTAAGCAAACACAGGTTCGATGCCGGAACTGACATTGCCCGCGTAAAGGCTGATTGTGCCGGTTGGCGCGATAGAGGTCAGCAGGGCGTTACGAATGCCATGTTCAGCAATCTCAGCTCGTACATCATCGTCCATCTGCATCATATTGCCCGACGCTAGGTATTTGTTCGCATCGAACAGCGGGAAGGCGCCTTTTTCCTTCGCAAGGTCCACTGAGGCCAGATAGGCGGCGCGGGCGATACGTTTCATCCAGCTTTCCGTCTGACGCGCCGCGTCCTCTGATCCATACTCAAGACCCGTCATCAAAAGTGCATCCGCAAGGCCGGTCACACCAAGGCCAATACGACGTTTTGCTGCTGCTTCACGTGCCTGGGCTTCCAGCGGAAAACGGGAGGCATCCACAACATTGTCCATCATGCGCACGGCTGTTGCGACCAACTCGCTCAGCTGTTCTTCATCCAGATCTGCGTTCTTTTCAAACGGGTTTGCAACCAAACGCGCAAGGTTGATAGAGCCCAGCAAACACGCGCCATATGGTGGCAGAGGCTGTTCACCACACGGGTTGGTGGATGCGATATCTTCGCAGTAGTTCAGGTTGTTCATCGCGTTAATACGGTCGATGAAAATCACGCCTGGTTCAGCTTGGCTGTAAGTTGACTGCATGATCTGGTTCCACAAATCACGTGCGTTTACAGTGTGATAGACCTTTCCATCAAATTTCAATTCCCACGGGCCATCTGCTTTCACAGCTTCCATGAAATCATCTGTGATCAAAACCGACAGGTTGAACATACGCAGACGGGCCGCGTCAGATTTCGCCGTGATGAAATGTTCGATGTCTGGGTGATCGCACCGCATGGTCGCCATCATCGCGCCACGGCGTGACCCTGCGGACATGATTGTGCGACACATTGCGTCCCAAACATCCATGAAAGAAAGCGGGCCGGATGCATCGGCAGCGACGCCTTTTACGTCGGCGCCGCGGGGGCGTATGGTACTGAAATCATAGCCAATTCCGCCGCCTTGCTGCATGGTCAGCGCGGCTTCTTTCAGGTTGTCAAAAATGCCGCCCATGCTGTCAGGCACAGTGCCCATAACAAAGCAGTTAAACAAGGTGACAGCGCGACCGGTGCCCGCGCCCGCAGCAATACGGCCAGCCGGCAGGAATTTGAAATCTTCCAGGGCAGCGTAGAATTTTTCTTCCCAGGATTTGCTGTCTTTTTCAACGTCCGCAAGTGACCGCGCAATACGACGCCAGCTGTCCTCAACACTTGCATCAATGGCAGTGCCGTCAGCATTTTTCAGACGGTATTTCATATCCCAGATTTGTTCGGCAATCGGGGCGGCAAAACGGCTCATCGCTTCTTCCTGACATCAGTAAAGGGTGTTATTTTAGGGTGTCTGAATAGCTTGTGCTTCCGCAGAGCGTCAATAATTTTATCGTTGCAAAATCAAAATATAGTGATTGCATGGCGAAAAATCACCATATATAGGCAGATCTATGGGCCATCTACATATCCTTAAATTATGCGTAGGAATCGATTCCGTCGATCATTTGCGCCAGTCCCGGGCCGCACAGAGCCCATCCGGCGGGCATACACCCACGCGACATGTGACGCGCATGTGGCCAAAACGAGAGGCAGAGATTCTCTCTGGTGGCTCGCTGTACTGGGTCATAAAGGGCGTTGTTCAGGCACGCCAGACGATTCTTCGATTTGATGAAATTATCGGTGCAGATGGCATCCGGCGTTGCGCAATTATCATGGATCCAGAAATCATAGAAACCGCCCCTACCCCGCGCCGTGCGTTTCAAGGCTGGCGTTATCTTAAGGGGGAAGATGCCCCGGTTGATCTGCCAAAATCGCGGGCATCAGATGATGACCTGCCAGCGGATCTTGCAACCGCGCTGGCAGATATCGGATTGCGCTGAAAACACGCTGTGCAGGGCATGCACAATCTATGCACATGCTATGCATACACCATACATACACAGCGCGCGCAGGCTTAACCTTTTACAGGCCGAGCACAGCCGTCAATTCCTTCAGAATGTCTTTCTCGCCATTCTTCCAGCCTGCCTTGCGAGATCGCAGCAATGTTGCCTGTGACCGATGCACCAAGCCATCCGGCAGAATCTTTAGGTGATTGGCACGCAGGGTTTCACCGGTGGATGTGATATCCGCGATGACTTCGGCTGTTTCATTTTTTACCGCACCTTCAGTTGCGCCCTGACTGTCGACCAGCTGGTAATCCGCAACACCATGTTCACGCAGAAACTCACGGATCAGGCGGTGGTATTTTGTGGCAATGCGCAGACGAAACCCATGTTCCGCCCGAAAGGCGGCTGAGGCCGCATCGAGATCTTCCAGAGATTCGACATCAACCCAGAATTTTGGCACGGCAATAATCAGATCCGCCTGGCCAAACCCCATGGGTGCAAGTTCTTCGACCTGGCTTTCCCAGGCGGCAAGTTTTTCACGCACAAGATCCGTGCCCGTCACACCCAGATGGATACGCCCGGCGGACAGTTCGCGCGGCATTTCACTGGCGGAGAGCAGAACAAGTTCCACACCTTCCACGCCAGATACGGCACCGGCATATTCACGGTCAGATCCGCTGCGCGACAGTTCCACACCGCGTTTGCCAAACCAGGAAAATGTTTTTTCCATCAGCCGTCCCTTTGACGGCACACCAAGTTTCAGGGTCATCACACGCCCTCCGCATCAAGCAACAGATCCGGGCGGATCACACCACCCACCGCCGGGATCGAACGCCCCTGCCCCAGCACACGTGTCAGCGCATCATAGCGCCCCCCCGTGGCCACCGGTGGCTGGCCCGGCTTCAGGAAGCTGAAAACAAACCCGTCATAATATTCCATCGAACTGCGGCCATGGCTTGCATCAAAATCAAGATTTGCGACATCAATCCCGCGTTGCGCCATCGCGTTCAGGCGTGTTTCCAACCCAACGATCGCATCATTCACCTTCGGCAAATCCACCGCGATATCACGCAATGTGCTGAGAGCATGGGGTGCAGGCGCGCGCAATGAAAGGATTTCTTCCAGCATCTCGGCCTCGGACCGCGAAATTGGGGCTTCTTGCGCATCTTCAGAGATCACAGCCAGACGCGCGCGCACGTCAGCGTCGGACCGGATACCAACCTGAGCGCCTGCGTTTTCCATCAGAACATCAATGGAATTGGTTTCCATCAGATCCAAAAGTTTCGCACGCGTTGCAGGCAAAGCCGTACGCCCGGAATAACGATCCAGCAGACTGCGGAATTTACGCGGACGCCAGATATGGCGCAGCAATGCGTTTTTCCGGCGATCCGACGCGGACAGGCCCGCAATTGCAGCGCGCAAAATGCCCATGTCACCGGTCACGGCGGACAGGCCTTTGCCACGCAACACGCCGTTGAACAATGCAAAGACTTCGGCATCGGCCCCGGCGGGATCATCGCGATCAAAGACTTCATAGCCGACTTGCAGATATTCGCTGGCGCGGCCCAGGTCTTCTTCCTGACGGCGGAAGACTTTGCCGGAATAGGTGTAACGCGCGGGTTCTGCCCCGTGGTTCATATGCATCTGCACCACAGGCACGGTGAAATCCGGGCGCAGCATCAATTCACCGCGCAAAGGGTCGGATGTCACATAAGCACGGGCGCGAATGTCTTCGCCGTAGAGATCCAGCAGAACTTCGGCCGGCTGCAGCATGTCTGCTTCGACCGGGGTTGCGCCAGAGGTTTCAAAAAAGCTGCGCAATCTGGCAGCTTCGGCAGCCAGACGCAGGGCGCCATCACTTGTGTTGGTCATCCCGCATTTCCTTCAAGAATTTTGCGCACCTCAGCTACCAGATCCGCACGGGAAATTTCGCGTTGCGCCGGCTGGGCTTTCCATTCCTCAAGCGTGGCGCTTTCGGCGATTTTTGCCCCCAGAACCAGGTCTTTGATCTGCACGACACCGCGTTCGGCTTCGTCTGCGCCTTGAATGACGGCAACGGGTGAGTTGCGCTTATCTGCGTATTTCAGCTGATTGCCAAAGTTTTTCGGGTTGCCCAGATAGACTTCGGCACGAATGCCAGCTTGGCGCAGATCAGACACCATCGTCTGATAATCCGCCATGCGGTCGCGGTCCATCACGGTCACAACCACGGGACCCGGGCCAGCCGTTGCCGCGCGGCCCTTCATGCGCAGGGCCGCCAACAGTCGATCGACACCAATGGAAACACCGGTTGCAGGCACGGCCTGACCGGTGAAGCGTTTCACCAGATCATCATAACGACCACCACCCGCGACAGAGCCGAACTGACGCGTGCGGCCTTTTTCATCCTGAATGTCGAAGGTGAGTTCGGCTTCAAACACTGGACCTGTGTAATAGCCAAGGCCACGCACGACGGAAGGATCGATGTCTACCTGATCGGGGCCATAGCCCTGGGCATCCAGCAGATCCGCGATCTGTTGCAGTTCCTTCATGCCTTCCGCACCGATGGCAGATTCGCCCACGGCCTGGGCAAGATTTGCCAGGGTTTCAGCCGTGGTCGCGCCTTTGGATGTCAAGAATGCAATCACAGGGTCGGCCTGATCCGCCGCAAGGCCAACGCCATCAATGAACGCACCAGAGGCATCTTTACGCCCCTCGGTCAGCAGTTCACGCACGCCGGTTTCGCCGACTTTGTCAAACTTATCGATGGTGCGCAGCACGTCATTGCGTTGCGCATCATCAGACAGGCCCATGATTTCAAGCACACCGTTCAGAACCTTACGGTTGTTCACGCGCACGATATAGTCACCGCGGTTGATGCCCACCGCTTCTAGAACATCTGCAAGCATTGCACAGATTTCGGCGTCCGCTGCCACAGAAGGCGCGCCCACAGTGTCTGCGTCGCATTGATAGAACTGGCGGAAACGGCCTGGGCCGGGTTTTTCATTGCGCCAGACGGGGCCCATCGCGAAACGACGATAAGGCGTGGGCAAGTCATTGCGGTGTTGGGCATAGACGCGGGCCAAAGGGGCGGTCAGATCGTAACGCAAAGCCATCCAATCACCATTGCCGTCGTCTTCATATTCTTGCCAAGCAAACACGCCTTCGTTGGGACGATCCACATCGGGCAGGAATTTACCCAAGGCTTCCACCGTTTCCACAGCTGAACTTTCCAGCGCGTCAAAACCATAGGTATGATACACAGAACCAATCGCATCGAGCATCGCTTTGCGCTCATGCACCTCATGTCCAAAATAGTCGCGGAAGCCTTTAGGGGTTTCTGCCTTGGGACGCGGAGATTTCTTAACTTTGGCCATTGGTCTTACCTTTGGATCATATTTCACGCGCACCTGTAACGCGCGCGCAGGCGCGGGGCAAGGTGACTGGCGTTCTGAAGATCGATCTGCGGCCTAAAGCGGCAGTTCTGTTGTCGATTTAAGCTGTTTAAGTGAAACAGAGGACGCCACCGCCCCCACAGAAGGGTTGCGCAACAAATTATGCGTCATGAAATCTTCATACGCGGCCACATCACGCGTGCGGATTTTAAGGATATAATCGGCACTGCCCGTCAGTTTGTGACATTCCTGAATTTCAGCATGGTTCTTCACAAGGGAATCAAACTTGGCAATGGCCTGTTCGGAATGATCCGCCAGGGTGACATTGGCAAAGACGCAAAACCCGGCATCAATCTTATCCGGATCCAGCAACACCACGCGCCCACGGATCACGCCACGGGCTTCGAAATCCTGCAAACGACGCCAGGCCGTGCTCTGCGCCATGCCAGAGCGTTCTGCCAATTCCGTCACGGAAAGCGATGCGTCGCGCTGAATTTCCCGAAGCAGCACCTTTTCCTGATGAGATAAATCCATATTAGCACCCTATATGAAATTATTTTCCAAATCCTGCCAGAAATTAGGCAAGTTTGAAAGCTGTTCGTCACAGGGCCGGGATAATCTTTTGACCAAAGGAGTGTCCCAATGCTTGATCTGGAAAAACACGAATATACGTCGCTGCAATCTGATGCCCGAGGGCATTACCCCTATACGGATGCCGATCGTTCGGTCTGGTCAGAATTGTTTGACCAGCAAGTTGCCAGCCTGAAAGGCAAAATGGTGGACAGCTATCTGGAAGGAATTGGCACATTGGGGCTGGAAGCAGATCAGGTGCCTCAGGTGGTTGATATTGACGCGCGTCTGCGGGAATTGACCGGCGCCGGTGTGGAAGGTGTGCCTGCGATTATTCCGCCGACACGGTTTTTCACCCTATTGTCTGAACGAAAATTCCCAGTGGCAACCTTCCTGCGGCGTCGCGAAGATATTGACTACATTGAAGAACCTGATCTGTTCCATGAAGTTTTCGGTCATTGCCCCCTGCTGACAAACAGTGCCTATTGCGATTTCATTGAGGCGTTCGGCAAACGCGCCTTGGAACTTGGAAAGGGCTATAGCTGGCATATGTTCCGCCTGTTCTGGTTCACAATTGAATTCGGAATGATCCACACAAAAGACGGCCCGCGGGGATTTGGCGCGGGTATTGCGTCATCACCGTCTGAGGTTGAAAACGCTTTGGGTGATAAGGCCAAGATCCGAGATTTTGATCTGATGGAAGTGCTGCGCACCCCTTACCGAATTGACATTGTTCAGCCGGTGTATTTTGCGATCCGCAGTTTCGAAGCGCTGACACAATCTTTGGATCAAGATCTGAAAGCGATGATTGATGCGGCCAAAACAGCCGGAGACCTGCCCCCGCTGTTTGACCCAGCACCGTAAAAGGCCTATGCGGGAGGCATGACAGATAAGATCCTGAACCTTGAAGAACAATTCGCCCATCTCACACGGACCGTGGAAGAGTTGTCTGATATCGTCGCCCGCCAGGAACGTGAGCTTGAAGTTCTGAAACGTCGGTCGGCCATGTTGATGGAACGCGAAGCCGAACGCGAGCTGGATGCAGGTGGGTCTGTTGTGATGACAGATGAACGCCCGCCGCATTGGTAAGATGTGAGATCAGGGGCAGTTTTTCTATAAGAACCGTAAGGGGGGCCAGCCCCCGTCCCTGCGGGACTCCCCCGGAGTATTTGTGGGAAGGTGAACGTGAAAGGCGCCCGTCAGGGTGTGATCAGCGTCAGTTGCTGACCACTTCCCGGGCAACCACATCGCCCTTCCAGATCAGCAGTTCACTGCGCGCACCTGAATATCCGAAACGATCATAGACGGTCAAAAAGGCGATGCTGCGGTTCAGGCGCCCACGGCGATTTTCCGGGCAGGCTTCGCCGTCGGATACACCGCAGGTCCGGTTTTTATACCGTTCATAGGCGTTGTCTACGTCGCTCCAGGCGCGATTGCGGACACCACCGGCATAACGAAAGCCTTCATGCACTTCGGGGGATCCCAGCAACGCAAGGGCCGCGGTAAATTTGCGGGCGCATCCATCGTCAAAGCCTGTCAGGTAAAAATCACGTGGTGCGCTGGAATTGGGAGCCGTATCAAACAAACGCACACCCTGCCCATCGGCGCGATCCACTTCTTCCCCGCGCTGACGCGCATTGGTGCCGCAGACCCGGGTCAGACCATATTCTTCGACGGGTTCTTGGCGGGCTGAACGGCGGGAAAAACGCGTGATTTCATTGCTTGTGTCATCAGACAAAGCCGCGGTTGTTGTCGATGCAGATGGGCCGCCTGCAACCAAGCTGCGCGAGACACCACCGCCATCGAGGCCCATGGTTTGGCAGCCTGACAGCAGCGCAGCAGAAATCAACATGCCAATAGAGGCCCGTCTGATACCCATCTGTAAAATCCCTCATACCCAGTCCCACCTGGAGAGCAGGCAAGACCCGGGCCTTTTAGGACAAATTGAAGTGATTTGTCGAGACTTGCGGCTATCATGGTGAATCCGGGCGAAGTTGTGCCTAGATTTCTTCCACCGCCATGACGCCATCGAGACTTTTGATCGCGCTTTTTATCTGAGGGTTCAGTGCAAAGGTTTTATCAAGCTCGATGTCCACCTCTCCCGGTAAGTCCGGTGCCATGAGGCAGAATTTCACGGGGCCCCGACCACGGGCATCAGACTGATCCAGAACAGACGCCACCGCAGGAATTGCGCCAGGTTCTTCCACGTAGATCAACAGGCCCATGTTCCCCGCATCAGCCACGATACCGTCAGCCGGCACGATAGAGCGCGCCAGAAGTTTGAGCTGATCTGATTCCATCGTGGCTTCGACCGTGACAACAACGTTGTTGCCCGAGAACAGGTGATCGCGGCATTTTTCCAAAGTGTCGGAGAAGATCGTGACCTCATATCCGCCGGTGGGATCAGAGAGCTGTGCAAAGGCAAAACGGTTGCCCCGCGCGGATTTACGTTCCTGACAGCCAGACACGGAGCCCGCGATTTTCATAATCTTCGTACTGGTGCTGTGTTGGCATTCTTTTTCCAGTTCTGCCAAAGTCATGACCTTTTTGCGTTTGAGTGCGGGCATGTAGTCATCCAAAGGGTGACCTGACAGATAAAATCCGATGGCTTTGAATTCTTCGGTCAGACGTTCCGCGGGCATCCAATCATTGGCTTGCGACAGGCGCGGTTCAGGTAAATCATCCCCCGCCTCGCCAAACAAAGACACCTGATTGGAGGCGCGCTGTTCATGGATCGCTGCGGAATAGGCGACCAGTGGATCGAGGCTATCAAAGACACGGCGGCGGTTGCTATCAAGCTGATCAAACGCCCCAGCGCGGGCCAACATTTCCATCGGGCGCTTGCCAACACGTTTCAGATCAACGCGGCGCGCCATATCATAAAGCGTTGCGAAAGGTTTGTTCACGCCCTCCACATGACGGCCAGACACCACAAGCCCCATGGCATCAACGCCAACGTTTTTCAAAGCACCTAGGCCGTAAACAAGACGTCCTTCCGACACGGAAAACGTCGCCAAAGATCGGTTCACACAGGGCGGGATGATCTCCAACCCCAGGCCGTCACGATCGGTCGGCTTGCGCACCTCATTCGCGAAAATCGCAAGCTTATCAGTAAGGTGGATATCGCAATTCATCACACCGGACATGAATTCAACCGGGTGGTTCGCCTTCAGCCAGGCCGTTTGATACGACACAACCGCATAGGCGGCGGCGTGGGATTTGTTGAAGCCATAGTTTGCGAATTTTTCCAGAAGGTCGAAAACCTCACTGGCTTTTTTCGCGGGCACACCGTTTTCTGCGGCGCCTTTTTCAAACTTCGGACGCTCTGCATCCATCGCTTCTTTGATCTTCTTACCCATCGCACGGCGCAACAGATCCGCCCCACCAAGAGAATACCCAGCCATGACCTGGGCGATCTGCATAACCTGTTCCTGATAAACGATAATACCTTGGGTTTCTTCAAGGATATGGTCAATCAGAGGGTGGACAGATTCCAGTTCCTTCTGCCCATTCTTCACTTTGCAATAAGTTGGGATATTCTCCATCGGGCCCGGCCGATAGAGCGCAACAAGCGCAACAATGTCCTCGATACAGGTTGGCTTCATCTGCTTCAGCGCATCCATCATGCCGGTGGATTCCACCTGGAACACCGCCACGGTTTTTGCCGCTGCATAGAGATCATAAGACGCCTTATCATCCAGTGGAATGGCGTTGATTTCGTTGACCGCACCTTCGGGTGGTTCATACAGTTGCGTGCCATCGGCCGCGATGTGAATATCGCGCCCTTCGCCCTTGATCTGATCAACGGCATTCTGAATAACGGTTAGGGTTTTCAGACCCAAAAAGTCGAATTTCACAAGGCCAGCTTGTTCCACCCATTTCATATTGAACTGGGTTGCGGGCATGTCGGATCGCGGATCCTGATAGAGCGGCACAAGCGCATCTAACGGCCGATCCCCAATCACAACACCCGCCGCGTGGGTGGATGCATTTCGCAGCAGACCTTCGACTTGTTGACCGTAATTTAGCAGGCGATCAACGACTTCCTCGTTGCGGGCTTCTTCGCGCAGACGGGGTTCTTCGATCAGGGATTGCGCGATTGACATGGGCTTTACGCCCTCAACCGGGATCATTTTAGAAAGACGATCCACCTGGCCGTAGGGCATCTGCAACACACGGCCAATATCGCGCACGGCGGCTTTCGACAAAAGCGCACCAAAGGTGATGATCTGACCTACTTTGTCGCGGCCATATTTTTCCTGCACATATTTAATCACCTCTTCGCGGCGGTCCATGCAAAAATCGATATCGAAGTCAGGCATCGAAACACGTTCCGGGTTGAGGAAGCGTTCAAACAGCAAGGAATAGCGCAGCGGATCAAGGTCGGTAATCGTCAGCGCATAGGCCACCAAGGATCCCGCACCAGACCCCCGGCCCGGCCCCACAGGAATGCCCTGATCTTTGCCCCATTGGATAAAGTCCGCAACGATCAGGAAGTAGCCGGGAAATCCCATGCCCTCAATAATATCAAGTTCGAAATCCAGCCGTTTTTGGTATTCTTCTGGCGTCACCGCATGGGGGATCACAGCAAGACGGTTCTGCAGGCCTTCATTCGCGATGCGGCGCAGTTCTGCGACTTCGTCATCGGCAAATTTCGGTAGGATCGGGTCACGCAGATAGGCCCCAAAGGCGCAACGACGTGCGATTTCAACTGTGTTTTCAATTGCCTCTGGCAGATCTGCGAACAATGTCGCCATTTCAGCGGGGGACTTGAAATAGTGCTGTGGCGTCAGGCGACGACGGCCTTCCTGTTGATCAACATAGGCCCCTTCCGAAATACATATCAGCGCGTCATGGGCTTCATACATATCGGTTTTGGGGAAATAGACGTCATTGGTGGCCACAAGCGGAATATCCAGCGCATAGGCGCGTTCCACAAAACCACGTTCTGTTGCGCGCTCGGCTTCGGTCAGTTGCCCACCTTCACCAGGGTGACGTTGCAATTCCATATACAGACGGTCGCCAAACGCCCCCATCATACGCGCCAGCAGCGCATCTGCTTTTGCATCCTGACCCTGGGCAATCAGCACGCCCAGCGCGCCTTCCGGCCCACCCGTCAGACAGATCAGGCCTGCGGCATGTTTCTCCAGTTCTTCAACAGTCACCTGCGGCAGTTCACCCCCTGCATCCACATAGAGACAGGAAGACAGTTTCATCAGGTTTTCATAACCGGATTCATTCTGTGCCAACAGGACAACAGGCGCAGGATCACGCGGTTTTTCACCTGTTGCGGGCGGGTCATATCGCAGATCAACCTGACAGCCGACAATCGGCTGCACCCCGGCCTTTTGTGCGGTGACAGAGAATTCCAGTGCAGCGAACATGGAATTTGTATCCGTAACCGCAACGGCAGGCATATCCATGCCCCCGCAAAGGCCTGGCAGTTTTTTCACCGGAACGGCCCCTTCAAGCAGGGAATATTCGGTGTGAACACGAAGATGGATGAATCGAGGCTGGTCAGTCATCCGGACATCATAACGCCGGTTTGTGTCGCCTGCACCCGTGATTTTCGCCAATTCCCAAATGATCTTTCAGGCCCTGTTTTCAACTCAGCCCTTGCCAGTGCGACATTTTCGCGCTTTTCTGGGGCATCAGGGAAGCGCGCGAGGCTTTACGTCGCATCGGGCCCGCGCATTGAAGATCGTATCTGGCAATTAAAGGCCCGCGGTTTTCCGAAAAGAAGGCGACACGGACTGACATATGAGCCAGATTGAATTTCTCCTGAATGGGGAAGCTGTCTCGCTAAATACAGTGAACCCGACCGAAACGCTGCTGGATCACGTGCGCATTGCGCGTGGATTGAACGGCACGAAAGAAGGCTGCAACGAAGGCGATTGCGGCGCCTGCACTGTGATGGTTGATGATCACAACGGCACCCGTGCGCTGAATGCCTGCATTCTGCTTTTGCCACAACTGCATGGTAAATCTGTCACCACAGTTGAAGGTCTTGCGGCGGGTGATGGCACTTTGCACCCGGTGCAGGACGCCATGATTGAACATCATGGCAGCCAGTGTGGTTTCTGCACGCCGGGATTTGTCATGTCCATGGCGACCGCCCATAAGAACGGCGCAACGGATTATGACGATCAGCTTGCAGGGAATCTCTGTCGTTGCACAGGATATGCGCCGATCATCCGCGCGGCTGAAGCTGCCGCCGATAAACCAGTTCCCGATCACCTTACCAAACCTTTCATCTTGCCGGAAATACTCGCGGGGGTCCCAGGGGGCAGCCAGCCCCCTGGCGCAGCCACACATTTCCGCCCGCAAACCACTGATGATCTCGCCGCCTGGTACGCCGCCAACCCGGACGCGACCCTGATCGCAGGCGCAACGGATGTCGGGCTCTGGGTGACAAAGCAACTGCGGGACCTGCCGAAAACCGCTTTCCTGAATGGTATTCAGGACATGCAGCAGATTGAAGACATGGGCGATCATCTGCGTGTCGGTGCCGGCGTCACGATCGAAGAGCTGCGTCCGGTGATTGCTGCGTTATACCCATCCTTTGGTGAAATGTTGCGACGGTTTTCTTCCACGCAGGTGCGCAATGCCGCAACACTTGGTGGGAATATTGCCAATGGATCTCCTATTGGGGACAGTCCACCCGCGTTGATTGCCTTGGGTGCGACTTTGCATCTGCGCAAGGGCAATACGCAACGCGAAATTCCCCTGGAAGATTTCTTCATCGATTACGGCAAACAGGATCGGACCGCCGGTGAATTCGTGGAAGCCATCAGCATTCCGAAAAAACGTGATGCTTTGCGGGTCTATAAACTGTCAAAACGCTTTGATCAGGATATTTCGGCCGTGCTGGGTGCGATCTATATTATGGGCGATGGCAAGGTCATGTCTGAGGTCCGCATTGCCTTTGGTGGTATGGCGGGCACACCGAAACGCGCAAGCCATGCAGAAAAAGCCTTGATCGGTCAGCCTTGGAATACAGATAGTATCGAAGCCGCCTGTGCAGCCCTGACACAGGATTTCACCCCGATGACGGATATGCGCGCCAGCGCGCAGTATCGTATGGAAGCCGCGCAAAATATGCTGCGCCGTTATATGCAGGATGCCATGGGGAAACCCGTATCTGTGCTGGAGGTTCAACCATGAGCGTTGCAAAATCCCTGACACATGATTCCGCCCGCCTGCATGTGACCGGCACAGCGCGCTATCTTGATGACGTCCCCCTGCCCGCAAACACCCTGCATCTGGCCTTTGGCACTTCTGAGGTTGCACATGGGGTGATCACATCGATGGATCTGGACGCTGTTCGCACAGCACCGGGCGTGTTTGCTGTACTGATTGCCGAAGATCTGCCTTTTGAAAATGATGTCTCGCCATCCGTCCACGATGAACCCTTGCTGGCGACGGATTCCGTGCATTATCTGGGCCAGCCGATTTTTCTTGTTGTGGCAGACAGCCACCTGAACGCGCGCAAGGCGGCGCGTCTTGGCCGCATCACGATCGAAGAGAAACCCCCGATCTTAACTATTGATCAAGCCCTTGCGGCAGACAGCCGTTTTGAAGACAGGCCGCGCATCTGGTCCAAAGGCGACGCCACCAAGGCCATTGAAACTGCACCCCATGTGATTGAGGGCCGCTTTGAAATGGGCGGACAGGAACATTTCTATTTAGAAGGTCAAGCCGCACTCGCCATGCCCGCAGAGAATGGCGATGTCTATGTGTCCTCCTCGACCCAGCACCCAACCGAAATTCAGCACAAGGTTGCCCATGCCATCGGTAAACCCATGCATGCGGTGCGTGTGGAAAGTCGCCGGATGGGCGGTGGTTTTGGCGGCAAGGAAAGCCAGGGCAATGCGCTGGCCGTGTCCTGTGCAGTCGCGGCTCTGCACACAGGACGTCCCTGTAAGATGCGGTATGACCGTGACGATGACATGATGATCACAGGCAAACGTCATGATTTCCGCATCAGCTATCGCGCGGGGGTTGATGAACACGGGCGCATTCTGGGTGTTGAATTTTGGCATTATACCCGGTGTGGATGGGCATTGGATCTGTCCCTACCTGTGGCTGATCGTGCGATGTTGCATGCGGACAACGCCTATAATCTTGAACATGTCACAATCGAAAGCCATCGTCTGAAAACAAACACCCAAAGCGCCACGGCCTATCGCGGGTTTGGCGGGCCTCAGGGCATGTTGGGGATTGAACGTCTGATGGATCACATTGCGCGCGATCTTGGGGTCGATGCATTGGATGTGCGCAAAGCCAATTTCTATGCGGATATGGTGGATGCCTCCGGCGGGAGTATTTCCAGCAAGATGAAACAGACCACCCCTTATGGTCAGGTCATCACAGATTGCGTGATCAATGATCTGGTAGATCAGCTTTCAACAAACGCCGAATACGAAGCGCGGCGCGCGGCGGTTGACAGTTGGAACGCTAAAAATGACATCCTGAAAAAGGGGCTGGCCCTGACGCCTGTGAAATTTGGCATCAGTTTCACCCTGACGCATTTGAACCAGGCGGGCGCGCTTGTGCATGTGTATCAAGATGGGTCCATTCATCTGAACCACGGTGGCACCGAAATGGGTCAGGGCCTGTTCCAGAAGGTGGCGCAGGTCGCGGCCTCGCGGTTTGGTGTCAGTATGGATGTGGTGAAGATCACCCCTACAGATACCGCGAAAGTGCCCAACACATCCGCCACGGCAGCATCATCCGGCGCGGATCTGAACGGTATGGCAGTTCAGGCGGCCTGTGACACGATCCGGGATCGCATGGCCGAATTTCTTGGCGAATATTACCAGATTTCGGCAAGTTCCATTCGTTTTGAGAATGACAAGGTGCATGTGGGCGGCGATGTTCTGAGCTTTTCTAAAGCTGCACAGATGGCATATGAGAACCGGATTTCGCTGTCTTCAACCGGTTTTTACAAGACGCCTGAGATTTCTTGGGACCGCATCAAAGGGCATGGGCGACCGTTTTATTACTTTGCTTATGGTGCCTCTGTCACCGAAGTTGTGATCGACACGCTGACGGGTGAAAACCGCATTCTGCGCAGTGATATTTTGCATGACGCTGGCAAGAGCCTGAACCCTGCACTGGATATCGGACAGGTCGAAGGGGCTTATGTGCAGGGCGCGGGCTGGCTGACGACAGAGGAACTTGTCTGGGATGACAAGGGGCGTTTGCGCACCCATGCGCCATCAACTTATAAAATCCCGGCCTGTTCTGATCGGCCTGATGTTTTCAATGTTGCGCTTTATGACAATGAAAACCCTGTGGACACTGTGTACCGGTCAAAAGCCGTGGGTGAGCCACCGTTTAATCACGGGATTTCCGCCCTGATGGCCCTGTCTGATGCGGTCTCTGCCTGTGGGGACAGTTTCGCGGATCTTCAGGCCCCGGCCACGGCTGAAAATATTCTGGCGGCAGTCAAACGGGCGCGTATATGACCTGGGTTACCGTCAGCGTTGCCCGCACCATGGGGTCTGCCCCCCGCGAGGAAGGTGCGACAATGCGTGTCTTTGCAAAGGGTCAGGACGGCACGATCGGTGGCGGCGCCTTGGAATGGGAAGCCGCTAAAATTGCCCGGCAGATGCTGATTGACGGCAAAGAGACCACACAGCGCACCATGCCACTGGGTCCGAACCTTGGGCAATGTTGCGGTGGCACGGTTATCCTGAATTTCACCGCCAACACCCAAGCCGAGAGGGCCGATGGCAGCCCCTTATGGATTTGGGGTGCAGGGCATGTGGGCCGCGCCATCTGTCAGGTCATGGCCCCCCTGCCCGGATTTGATCTAACGCTGGTGGATTTTGACATGTCACGGCTGCCGGAAAATCTGCCGCAGAATGTCACACCTTTGCTGGCGAAAAATCCGGCGCGGCTTGTGCCACATGCTCCTAAAAACGCACGCCACATCATCGTGACACATGATCACAAGCTGGATCTTGATCTGTGCCACGGGCTGCTGACAAAGGGATTTGAAACCTGTGGTCTGATTGGGTCTGCCACCAAATGGATCCGTTTTCAGAAACGATTGAAAGACCTCGGGCATGCCCCGGAAGTGATCCGCACGATCACCTGCCCGATTGGCAATCCGGGCCTGGGCAAACATCCGGCGGAAATAGCTGTTGGCGTTGCCGGCACGTTGCTGGCATATGAACACAAAGCGGCTGCAGATCGCATAAGGGACAAAACGGGAGAGATCGCATCATGAGTGACACGGGCGAAACACCGGTGCTGCTGCATCTGGACGGATTGACCAAAGCCTATCCCGGCGTGGTTGCCAATGACAACGTCGGATTTAAAATCCATGAAGGCGAGGTTCACGCCCTGCTTGGGGAAAACGGCGCGGGCAAATCCACCCTAGTGAAAATGATCTACGGCCTGGTGAAGCCTGACAGCGGGACAATGACCCTGCGCGGAGAACGCTTTGAACCGACCGAACCCCGGGCGGCACGCGCGGATGGCATTGCCATGGTGTTTCAGCATTTTTCACTGTTTGACGCGTTGAATGTTGCTGAAAATATCGCGCTGGGTATGGAAAACCCGCCCAAAATGGGGGATCTGGCGGCGCGTATCACGGCTGTCAGCGAAGAATACGGCCTGCCCCTTGATCCGCATGTTGTTGTCGGCAACCTATCCGCCGGCGAACGTCAGCGCGTGGAAATCATTCGCTGTCTTCTGCAGGATCCAAAGCTGTTGATTATGGACGAACCCACATCGGTTCTGACCCCGCAGGAAGTTGATATTCTGTTCCAGACCCTGCGCCAGCTGTCGCGTGAAGGCACCGCAATTCTGTATATTTCCCATAAACTGGAAGAAATCCGCAGTCTTTGTGACGAAGCCACGGTTCTGCGTCTGGGCAAGGTTGTTGGCAACTGCACACCGCGCGAAAAATCTGCACGTGAACTGGCGGAAATGATGGTGGGCGAAGTTCTGCATGTCCCAGAACGCGCCAGTAAAGATGCGGGTGAAGTGGTCTTGGCTGTGTCGGATCTGTCCATGGCCAGCGCAAACCCTTTTGGCACCAGCCTGAAAAATATCAATTTGGAAGTGCGCGAGGGCGAAATTCTGGGCATTGGCGGTGTTGCGGGCAATGGGCAGGATGAATTGCTTGCCGCGATTTCCGGCGAAGCGCGCACACATCATGGCGCGGTGACGGTCAACGGCACAGCTGTTGGCGACCTGTCCCCGAATGAGCGGCGTAAACTGGCCATTCTTGCCGCCCCGGAAGAACGGCTGGGCCACGCGGCAGCCCCCGACATGAGCCTGGTTGAAAACGCCCTTTTGACCGGGGCTGTGCGCAAAGACCTGACCAAATCGGGTTTTGTAAACTGGGGCGCATCGCGTGAATTTGCCCGTGAGATCATCAAAAAATTCGATGTGCGCACACCGGGATCAGCCAATGCGGCGCGATCCTTGTCTGGTGGCAATCTGCAAAAATTTGTGGTTGGGCGTGAAGTTCTGCAAGACCCTGATGTGCTGGTCGTGAACCAGCCAACATGGGGTGTGGATGCCTCGGCTGCCGCATCTATCCGGCAATCTTTGCTGGATCTGGCGGCCAAAGGGGCAGCGATCATTGTGATCAGCCAGGACCTGGATGAGTTGATGGAAATTTCCGACCGATTTGCGGCACTGAATGAAGGCGCACTGTCTAATGCCCGCCCGGCCGCAGGCCTGACGGTGGATGAAATTGGCCTGATGATGGGCGGTGCCCACGGTATGGAGGTGGCGCATGTCCATTAAAAACTACATTAACCCGAACCCAAAAGATGATCGCAACCCGCTGGCCTTGTTCTTTCTTTCGCCAGGGATCTGGCTTTTATCTGTAGTGTTTAGGCTAGAGCCACGCCCCCAACCTTCAAAACTTTGGTCCATCGCAGCCCCTTTGCTAGCGGTTGTCCTAACAATGGTCGTGGGCGGCATAATGTTTGCTTCCATTGGCAAAGACCCGCTGGAAGCGATCCGCATTATCTTTTGGGACCCGTTGTTTGGTGATTTCGCCAGCTATTCCCGCCCCCAATTGCTGGTCAAAGCCGGGCCATTGGTGTTGATTGCGATTGGCCTATCTTTGGGGTTTCGCGCAGGCATCTGGAACATCGGCGCCGAAGGCCAATACATTATGGGCGCGATTTTTGGTGCGGCCACGGGCTTGGCGTTCTACCCGGCAGAACTCTGGATCATCTTCCCCTTGATGGTGATCGCAGGCGCAATTGGCGGCACGCTTTGGGCGATGATCCCGGCGATCTTGAAAACCAAGTTCAACACGAATGAAATTCTGACATCCCTGATGCTGGTCTATATCGCACAGGAAATCCTGAAATCCATGGCAAACGGGTTGTTGAAAAACCCCGAAGGGCACGGTTTTCCCGGGTCACGCAACCTTGCGCATTATTCCGCGACGTCAAACCCCGAACTGATCGCAGGTACAGGCGCGCACTGGGGCGTCGTTGCGGCGATTATTGCGGTGATCGCGGCCTATATCCTGCTGTCCCGTCACATCTTGGGTTTCCAGATCCGATTGACCGGCGAAAGCCCGCGTGCGGCGCGCTTTGCATCCGTGCGCCCGACCTTGCTGATCGTGATCTGCATGGGGTTGTCTGGTGGTCTTGCGGGTCTTGCGGGTCTATTCGAAGTCACCGGCCCAGCGGGCCAGATTACCGATAAGTTCAACGTCGGGTACGGATTTACAGCGATTATCGTCGCCTTTCTGGGGCGTTTGCATCCGGTTGGCATATTGCTGGCAGGGCTTTTGATGGCGCTGACCTATATCGGGGGCGAACTTGCACAATTGCAGCTGTCGATCCCGGCGGCGGCAATCCAGGCCTTTCAGGGGATGCTTTTGTTCTTCCTTCTGGCGATGGATGTGCTGACCAACTTCAAAGTCCGATTTGGCAAGGAGACCGCGTGATGGATTTATCTTCATTTGATCCGGTGGTTCTGATCACCACCATGATGATTGCCGCGACCCCCATTCTGTTTGCCGCCATCGGCGAACTGGTGGTCGAGAAGTCCGGTGTCCTGAACCTTGGTGTTGAAGGCATGATGATCTTTGGCGCGATCTGCGGCTTTATGATTTCTGTCAACACAGACAGCCCGTTGCTGGGCATGTGTGCGGCCGCGATTGGCGGGGCTGTAATGGCCCTGTTATTTGGTTTCCTGACGCAATATCTGCTGTCTAATCAGGTGGCGACGGGCCTGGCCCTGACATTGTTTGGCCTTGGGTTATCGGCCCTTCTGGGGCAAAGCTATGCGGGGATCAAACCGCCTTCGACGCCAAAACTTGACTTGCCTGTCCTGTCCGATTTGCCCGTTGTCGGCCCGATCTTATTCAGCCACGATCTGCTGGTCTATTTCGCCATTGCATTGGTTGCTGCGGTCTGGGCCACACTGAAATACACCCGTGTTGGTCTGATCCTGCGCGCGGTTGGGGAAAACCACGACGCCGCCCATGCGCTTGGCTATAAAGTTGTGCGCATTCGTCTGCTGGCGATCATGTTTGGCGGGGCCTGTGCAGGCCTTGGGGGCGCTTACCTGTCACTGGTGCGTGTGCCGCAATGGACCGAGGGCATGACGGCTGGCGCGGGCTGGATTGCTTTGGCGATTGTGGTGTTTGCCAGCTGGAAGCCTTGGCGCGTTTTGCTGGGGGCTTGGTTGTTTGGTGGCGTGACGTTTTTGCAGCTTTACCTTCAGGCGGCGGGCCTTGATGTTCCGGTCGAATATCTGTCCATGTCCCCCTATGTCATCACAATCGTGGTGCTGGTGATCATGTCTGCGGATAAAAACAAAGCCGCGATGAATGCGCCTGCCTCACTGGGCAAGATCTTTCACGCGACGCATTAAGGGGGCAGCCCGCCCATGACACGCCAAGACATCATTGAAATTCTGGATGGCACCCATGCAGTTGTAGGGGCACGGGTTTCGACAATGATGAATGTCCTCATTGGGGTGTCTGCGGTTACGATCGCCCTAGAGACCATCCCAAGCATTCCCGCGGGTGCCAAAATCTGGTTTGATCGGTTTGAATTCTTCATTCTTGCGGTTTTTGTGATTGAATATTTACTGCGCGTCACCTGCACACATAAACCTTGGCGCTATATCTTCAGCTTCTGGGGCCTAGTCGACTTATTGTCTTGCTTGCCCGCGCTGTTGCTGCTGATACCAGCATGGCAAACGGTACGAACCCTGCGTCTGATGCGATTGTTGCGCCTTCTTAAACCGTTCCATTCATCCCTGATCCTGTTTCGACTACGGGACGCGTTGCATCTGGTACGTGGTGAGCTTTATGTCTTCACGATCCTGGCCGGGGTCATGCTTTATATCAGTTCTGTCGGGATCTACCTGTTTGAACACGAAGCACAACCTGATGTCTTCACATCCATACCAGAAAGCTTTTGGTGGGCTATCGCCACATTCACAACGGTTGGTTATGGCGACATGTTCCCAATCACCACAGGCGGGCGCATTTTCACGTCATTTGTCCTGTTCATTGGACTTGGCACAGTTGCGGTGCCTTCCGCTATCATCACCACTGCATTGCTGGAAACACAAACAAACATCCGCCCCCTGCGTGATGAAGAGAAACCCAAACCAGATCCAAGCGACAAAAAAGAGTGAGCCGCGCAGGCTCACCCTTGCGTGGTCAGATCAGGCAAAGACCTCTTCCACATTTCCACTGCCACCTTCTTTGATGTCTTTTAGGCGTGTGTAAAGAAGCACAGAGAATAGTGAACTGATTGCCTGAAATACTGCCGTTACCAACGATTCCAGGGCAACAAACCAGACAGGCTCAGCCAGAA
Organism: Halocynthiibacter sp.; assembly: GCF_049608145.1. NCBI lineage: Bacteria > Pseudomonadati > Pseudomonadota > Alphaproteobacteria > Rhodobacterales > Paracoccaceae > Halocynthiibacter > Halocynthiibacter sp. The sequence goes on along the minus strand of NZ_JBMYXF010000002.1, from coordinate 125,441 downwards.
GTAGTTCTGAGGGGGCTGCGATAGCATTGAAGCCAATAGCAAACAACATCACCAAAAATACAACAAACATTAAACCGAATATCAGAATACCTGCCCCGATAATTGGCCAACGATACTCTCTTGTCAGATAAGCCGAAACGCCAAGCCCACCAAAGCCCGCTCCCTCAAAAAGAACTGCAGGGATCAGCACAGCCCACATAGCTGCTATGAGAAGACCAGGTATAATCAACAACATTGCCCCCGCTAACACGCACAGATAAGTTACCATCGAAAGCACCACCAGCGGCGCAAGGCATGTCAGCGCATGGCTGATACATGATCCAATATCAATGGGTTCCCCGCGTACAATCTGCGCGCAGACAAGAACCTGGATCGCGACCTGTAGCGTTCCTAGGGCAAGTGAGATCAGATAAAATGCAAAATCCCCTGTGACGCCCCCCGTTCCATATAAAATCGGTGTCAGTGCATTTATGCTAAAACCAATGACCAAAGACAGAACACAGGCTGTAATCAGCAGTGGAAGGTATTTTTTGCTAAGGACAGAAAAGGACGCACCAACCAGATTGGTTACGCCTAGAGGGGGAAGTTGGGACATTTGGATACTCGTTTATAGATAAGTTCAATTCATCAATTGATACATGCCAGATTGCTGAATTGTGAACCCCCAAACGGTGGGCCCGGGATCTTTCGAATACAGCCCATCTCTGGGTTTTCCTGCGACGTATCGTTAAGGGATAAATCCTTGCTGTCATGCCCCGCCCTGCCTAATATGCCACAGAACGCATCAGGCCCCGTCCCTATCCGGTCAGGGCCCGACAAAAGATGCGAACCGCATATCGAACGACCATAACGGGAGAGAATAATGAAATCTGTTAAAACAATTCTTGCCGGCGCGACCCTTGCGCTTGGCCTTGGTGGCGCGGCTTATGCCGACGATCCGCTGAAAGTCGGCTTTGTCTATGTTGGTCCTGTGGGCGACTTTGGCTGGTCTTACGAACATGATCAGGGCCGCCAGGCGGTTGAAGAACATTTCGGTGACGCGGTTGAAACAACTTTTGTTGAATCCGTCCCTGAAGGCGCCGATGCAGAACGTGTTCTGACCCAAATGGCCCTGTCCGGCAATGAACTGATCTTCACCACGTCTTTCGGTTACATGGACCCAACCATCAACGTCGCGGCGAAATTCCCGAACGTGCGTTTCGAACACGCAACCGGTTATAAAAACGCCGACAACGTATCCACCTATTCCGCACGTTTCTATGAAGGTCGCGCTGTTCTGGGCACCATCGCAGGCCGCATGACCGAAACCAACAAGGTTGGTTACATCGCATCTTTCCCAATTCCCGAAGTGATCCGTGGTATTAACTCTGCTTACATCCACGCGCAAAAAGTGAACCCTGACGTCGAATTCAAAATTGTCTGGGTTTACACTTGGTTTGATCCAGCAAAAGAAGCTGACGCAGCGACTGCTTTGATCGAACAGGGCGTTGACGTGATCATGCAGCACACAGATTCCCCTGCAGCAATGACCATCGCAGAAGAGCGCGGCATCATGGCGTTCGGTCAGGCATCTGACATGAAACAGTTCGGTCCAACCGCACGTCTGTCTTCTATCATCGACGACTGGGCACCGTACTATATCGCGCGTACCCAGGCTGTCATCGACGGCACATGGGAAAGCACAAGCACTTGGGATGGCATCAAAGAAGGCATGGTTGAGATCGGTGAATTCTCTGACCGCGTTCCAGCTGAGGTTCAGGCCGAAGCACAAGCGATTGCTGATTCCATCGTGTCCGGCGAATACCACGCATTCACTGGTCCTCTGAACAAGCAAGACGGTTCTGTCTGGCTGGCGGAAGGTGAAACCGCGGATGACGGCACATTGGCCGGCATGGATTTCTATGTTGAAGGTGTCGAAGGCGACATCCCGAACTAAGTTTCGGAACATCCAATAAAAACGCCCCGGGCTTTCATTCCCGGGGCGTTTTCTTTTGTTCGCTATGGTTTGATCAGAATTTCAGATCGAATGTCAGACGCCCGCCCCAGGCATCTTCGCGAATGCCGATACCGTCGTAGAACATACCAGCCCCGATGTTCAGACTGTCGCTATAGCTATAGTTCACGCCCAGATGCGCGCGTCCCCGGCCACCTTCAAAGTCACTTTGGCCACCCCAGGTTTCTGCATAAATCCCAGACAATCCGCCCTGCAATTCAAGCGCACCTACATTCACATCCAGCGGCGTTTTGAAATCCAACCCGGCTGAAACCTGTGTCAAACCCACACAACTGCCCAGAATTTCTTCGGGGGTGTTTCGGGTGCAATCCGTGCTGTAGGTCAGGTCGGCAAGCGGTGTCAGGACCATACGTGGCAGCTGATATTCGCCGCTCATGCGCAGTTGGGTCAGCCAGCGTTCGGTTTCAAAATCAACAGCATCCGCCCCATCAGGTGTCAGGGTATTATCGGTTTGCCCATACAGAAGACGCCCTTCCAGATACAGTTTCTGACCCGCCAGTCGCGTTGCAAAATACGGCCCGGCCATCCAGCCACTGCCTGAGGTGTTGCCTGCATCATAGCCAAAGTTATCAACCTGGATCATCACACCTGCCAACGTATCCGGGCCAATCATGTGATGTGCACCGATCGTGACCAATGTGTAGGATTGCGCATCTGTCCATGATCCCGTGAAGTCAGTCCACGTATATCCGTTCTGCACGCAGCCGCTTGCAGACGAACCACCGTCAGACGCACCGGCAGAAAAGGCACCACATCCCTGATCCTGCAAAAATCGTGTCACCCCTGGTTGGTTGCTGGCCAAAAGGCCATTACGGGTTTGAAGAAAATCAGACACGTCATGTTTCTGCGTTTCTGGTTCGCTGACAAGCTCTGCAATCTCGACGGTATTTGACGGCAGGTTTTCAGTCTCATCCGGGCCTTTCGCAGCACCGGCCGGGATCATCAGTGAGATATCTCCCGCCCCGTCTGGGGTGATGGTCAGCGTATAAACATCATCCACGCCCCCTATCGCGACAGAGGCGTTCACTGCTGTGATATCTGCTGCCGGGTCATCAAACCCGGTCATATCCGCGCTGAAGGTCGCTGTCACAGAAAAGGGGCTGGTGCCAGAGTAAGTGGCAGGCGCGCCAGATAGCGTAACCGTCGGCGGTTCAACGTTTGCAATAACTTCCGTCTTGGTCGCGGTGATACTGCTGTCTGTGACACCGTTTAATTCACCGAAATAGTCATAGAGCTTACCATCTTCTTCCGCGCGAAACGTAATGAACAAGCGACTTGCGTCTTTATAAGCAGGACCGCCCACAAAGCCTTGATCCAAATTTGTGACATTGGTCAGGCCACATTTCGTTTCAAGATAGGTTTCTGTGATCGGGCCGAAGATACCGCCACTTGTCGGGTTCGCGCCTGTTCCGGACAGGGACACATTTGAATCGGCGGTCCCCCACAAATGATAGGACACCCCGGCGGCAAATCCACGTCCAACCCAGGGCCCCACCTGCAGATAACCAGATACACCCTGCACGTTGTTATTGGACATATACCCGTAGATCTGGCACCCGGTGCCAAAGGCCACGCCCTGATCTTTTGCTGTGCCCTCTGGTATAGAAAATGCCTGTGCACCGGACATGCCGGACAGCAGAACAATGCAGCTTAACGCTGCAGTAAAAACTCTGGAAATCATCACTGTACCTATCATTACTTAGAACAACTGATACAGAAAAGATTCAAAATTTCATATAGGCTGCAAGAGGTTAGCGCCAAGACGGTGCATGACAACCACAATATCGCCAGGCGCGAAAATACCCCCAACTTCACAATCGGAGGTATTTAAATTCACTTAGACTGTTCGCGTCAGATCTTATCTGTCGGAACCAGATACGCTTGCTGCTTCGCTTGCGAACCATGCGGTTGCAACAGCGTTCGCGCCGCCTTTGGAAGACAGGGTTGCGCCAACGGATGGCACGGCTTTGGTTTCAACGCCTGTGCCTTCTTCAGCAGCAAGACCTGCAAAGATTTCAACAGCTTCTGCAGTGATAGGCGCAGAGTTTTCGATCACAACGCTTTCGATGCCAACGTTATCTTGTGCGAAATGTGCTTCGACATCTTTAACACCAGCAAAAGCAGGAGCAGCGATGGTCAGGGCGAGGACGGAGGCGATTACAGTTTTCATTTTCATATTCCTTACGGTCTGGGTGTCGTTTATTTCGGTGGAAGTCTTTGTGCTTCCGATGAGATTGATTTAGGCCCGGCCAATCCGGGTTTCAACACACAGAACCGTGAGAATTGCGTTTTTAATGTTCACGTATGCACACATAGATGTGAGCAGGTGAAACATCGAAATCCTGTGAAACATTATGTGCAAAAGCCGCGCAGATTTTATACCTATGTTGCCCCTAATATAGCGGACAGCGTGAAGATCGGGTCAATTGCCTCCCCTCAACAGAGTAAGTTGGAATGGAGCGCGCCGTTCAATTACACTTTCCGATTTTCTGCCCGAGAAATTTCTTGCACTTCCTGTGTTGGCACGTAACACAACCTCATGATCACCAGAGAATTCCTAAAAGGCGATGCCGCCTCTGTTGCGATATATTCTGACTGCGAGCAGTACAGATATGTTCTGACCCGTGTTTGGGATGAAAACGGACCACGGCTGACCTATGTGATGCTGAACCCCTCTACCGCGACTGAAGTTCAGAATGATCCGACCATTGAACGCTGCGAACGGCGCGCCCGGGCGCTTGGGTATGGGGGCATAAAAATCACCAATATTTTCGCATGGCGCGATACGGATCCGAAAAACCTGAAAAAGGCAAAACACCCCGTGGGGCCCGACAATGATGCGCTGGTGGCAGGGGCCGTTCGATGGGCGGATCTGACGTTGTGTGGCTGGGGTGCCCATGGTGATTATCAGGGGCGCGGTGCCGAAATTGCAGCGGTTTTACGCGCAACTGGGCAACCTCTGGCGACCCTTGGCACGTCAAAAGCTGGTCATCCGCGCCATCCGCTCTATATTGCATATCAGACGCAGCCCACGCCCTGGGATGGGGTGATCCGGCCTGTAGAGGATATGAAATGAGCGATACAGAACAGCCAGAAATCCATGTGGTCGACGAAGGGTTGCGTGAAGAAATTGCATCCTTGCGCGCAGAGGTCGCGCGCCTGAACACGCATCGTTTTGTGCGTATTCATAATTCTGTCCCGCGTCTTTTGTTGTTTCAGCTGATGCGCGGCATGGCCTTTGGTCTGGGAACTTTGGTGGGCGCAACTTTGCTTGTGTCTATGCTTGTTTATTCTCTTTCTTCCATCGATTTCATTCCTGTCATCGGGGAATGGGCGGCAGAAATCGTAGATATCATCACGGCGAAATCACCGGAAAACTGATAAAATCCCCTGCGTTAATCTTTATGCAGGGGATCCCGTATAACCTGACGCTGATTTTTTTCTGAGGAACACCTGCCAGTGCTGGGGCTGATATGCCCTGCGCGGGTTGGGGTGTCAGGTGGTTGTTATGCTGGGTTTGTTTTCATTGCTGGGCGCGCTTGTTGTCGGGTCGGCCGTTGGTATGTCTGACATACTGTCTGAATCGGATGACGAAAAACCGCAAGAAGATGAAAATGGGCTTGATGCTGGCCCGGAACACCCGGTTTCAGAAGTTATTGATCCATCAGAATTCCTAGGAGACGACCCGGACAGCAGCGCTGCGCGTGGTTCGATCGTGGATGACATCGTCAGCGGCGCAGAAAACACAGACATCCTGAATGGCTATGAAGGGGATGATCTGCTTGATGGCAATGGTGGTGACGATTGGATTGATGGCGGTGCCGGTAATGATCGACTCTTTGGCGATGCAGGCGGAGATGAGTTGCATGGCGGCAGCGGCGACGATGAAATCTATGGGGGGGACGGCGATGATGAAATCTTCGGTGAAACGGGCGATGACACCCTGATAGGGGGCGCAGGTGATGACGCAGTCGTTGGCGCCGATGGGGATGACCATCTATCTGGCGGTGAGGGTGATGATGATCTTCTGGGGGGGGCTGGTGATGATGCTCTGACCGGGGGACTTGGCGAAGACAGCCTGCAGGGCGGCGAAGGTGACGACACCCTGACCGGTGCCGTCATAGATGAAACCACGGGGATCGATCAGGATGTTCGTGACTTTCTGAACGGCGGTCTGGGCGAAGATGATATCACCCTGGGCGTCGGGGACATCGCCAGCGGTGGCGAAGGTGCAGATACCTTCCGCCTTGGCGGATGGAACATCACCGATGAAATAGAATCCGGCGCAACCATCATGGATTACAATGCACAAGAGGATGAAATTATCCTAATCTGGGATGAGATCCGGGACGGCAGTGCGGAAATCACTGTGGAACCTGACCCTGAAAATCCCGATACCAGCCAGATCATGCTGAACGGTAAACTTGTGGCATCGGTTCTGAACGGCGCAGGGTTAAGCGCTGGACAGATTTCCCTTGTTGCCCCCGAGAGCTGATCCTTTTCTCTTTTCTTTTTTCACCAGATCCCGTACACGCACGCATCTGGCAGATTCTCCGGAATTTTCAGATACTCCATGGGCCTGAGCTGGACGACATCCCGGCCTGCGCCATTCTTTTAACTCTTATCAAGGAGACCCCGATGTCGATTACTGCTGAAGAAAAAGCACGGCTGATGAAAGAATTCGCAATCAAAGAAGGTGACACTGGTTCACCTGAAGTTCAGGTTGCGATCCTGTCTTCCCGCATTGCGACTCTGACTGAGCACTTCAAAACCCACAAAAAAGACAACCACGGTCGTCGTGGCCTTTTGAAAATGGTTGCTCTGCGTCGTAAGCTGCTGGACTACACACGTGGCAAAGACGAAGCTCGCTACCAAGACCTGATCAAACGTCTCGGCCTGCGTCGCTAAGACATTCCTGATCCCCGGATCAGACGCGCCTGTCCTTGCAAAAGGGCAGGCGTTTTTTATTGGCGATAGAGGCCAAGCTCGTCTTGCAGCCGCACAATTGACGGAATCAGGCAGATATCTGTATCTGCATAGGCGTCTGGGTACTTTCGCGCTTCGGGAAAAAATCTGACGAGGTCTGCAAAGATGCGTTCGCTGTCCCAGTACTGTTCGGCTGACAGCAGGCGTTCACTCGGGCTTGCAAATGGAACTGGTATGGCTGCGAAAAACTGTGTGGCAGCTGATGCACATGTATCGCGGCTTGCGGGGCAATGCCTATCGCAATATCTGACCATGGGGGCCCAATGTGCAACTTCGGTCGCCAATTCCCGGTATAACCCATCCAGTTGCAAACCATGCTGTGCATGGCGACGGCGTTGCATCCGGGCACTCGTCACCTCATAGCCGGCAGCAGCGGTGTAACCTGCGGGAATATCTTTTGCGGTCCACTCAGTTCCTGGGACCGGAAGTCTGGATGCATTGCGAATGCCACCATTTTTGATCACCATTCTTTCAAACCAAAACCCCAGAGCGTCCATAGACAATGATGTTGGGTCACCTTCGAGGGTTGGTATGGTGACATCTGGCGCCCTGCCCAGAAGCTTTTGTGCGGTGATCAGTCCAATGGTGATTTCACCATGCTTGAATAGGTCTTCGACACGGTTCACGATCTGCTGGTTGGTTTCCAAAGCATCCGGTGCATGTAGCAGCATAGCCAATGGTTCCGTTTTCCCGGCTTCGGTCAATAAATCGAGCGATCTACGGCTGGCGTCAGTTCTATCTGAGGGGCCAAGAAACTCAGTCGGTGCAAACTCGAAATCGGGTCCGTAAAGATCCTGCTTTGCGTATAGTTGACCCAAAAAAATCTGAGCTGCCGTATTGTTGTTTTCCGCCAGGTCAGACAGCGCCTGAAGTGCTGGTAAGTCCTCGCCTTCTAACCAGAGCTCAAGGGCAGCCACAAAACCAGGATCATTTTGTCCGGAAATGATGGCTGGGGTGCTTTGTGCCAATGCGGTCGGAGCAGTGGATAAAAGAACTATGGATAGGAATGCCTGTTTCAATAGACGCATAAGGATGTACAACTCAAAAAGGATTAATCGTGATGTCTGTACTTTGTTTTTAGGTTTCCGCAAATGCAAGTCTTTACTGGCCCCTTCCCAAACCGCTCGTTTTCCTGTATGGCCCGGCCATCTGTGACGTGACGCCCTGGCCCGGGTGCACGCAATGAGGATTGGGCCGGTGGCAATGCGGCCACCATTATAACGGGAGACCCGGAGGGCCGGGCATGCTCCCTATCAGGAAACGATGATGTTTAACGAAACAAAAAAATCGATTGAGTGGGGCGAAGAAACGCTGTCACTCGAAACCGGCAAAGTTGCCCGTCAAGCTGACGGCACAGTGATTGCCACACTTGGTGAAACTTCCGTCATGGCGAACGTGACTTTCGCTAAGGCACAAAAGCCTGGTCAGGATTTCTTTCCACTGACCGTGCACTACAACGAAAAATACTACGCTGCTGGTAAGATCCCTGGTGGGTTCTTTAAGCGCGAAGCACGTCCAACCGAAAAAGAAACCCTGACAAGCCGCCTGATCGACCGTCCGATCCGCCCGCTGTTTGTTGAAGGCTTCAAAAACGAAGTTCTGGTCATCTGTACCGTTCTGTCCCACGACCTTGTGAACGACCCTGACGTTGTCGCGATGATCGCGGCTTCTGCGGCGCTGACCCTGTCCGGTGCGCCATTCATGGGCCCAATCGGTGCGGCACGTGTTGGTTTTGAAGATGGCGAATACATCCTGAACCCAACCATCGACGACATGCAGGACCTGCGCAACAACCCTGATCAACGCCTTGATCTGGTTGTGGCTGGTACCAAAGACGCTGTGATGATGGTTGAATCCGAAGCATATGAACTGTCCGAAGCAGAAATGCTGGGTGCGGTTAAATTTGCCCATGATTCATTCCAGCCTGTGATTGATCTGATCATTGACCTGGCAGAAGATGCTGCAAAAGAACCATTTGATTTTGCTGCACCTGACTATTCCGAACTGTCCGCTGCTGTGAAAGCTGCTGGTGAAGACGCCATGCGCGCTGCGTTTGCCAACACGGACAAGCAGGAACGTGTTGCTGCTGTTGCAGCCGCCCGTGCGACCATCACAGATGCTCTGACTGAAGAACAGCTGGCGGATGAAAACCTCGGCTCCGCAATGAAAAAGCTGGAAAGCTCTATCCTGCGCGGCGACGTTGTTAAAACCGGCAAACGTATCGACGGTCGTGACACAACAACTGTGCGTCCTATCGTTTCCGAAACTGGCCTGCTGCCACGTACCCACGGTTCTGCCCTGTTCACACGCGGTGAAACCCAAGGTCTGGTTGTGACCACTTTGGGCACCGGCGACGACGAACAAATGATCGACGCGCTGCACGGCACGTATAAATCAAACTTCATGCTGCACTATAACTTCCCTCCCTATTCTGTGGGTGAAGTTGGCCGCTTTGGTTTCACCGGTCGCCGCGAAATTGGTCACGGTAAACTGGCATGGCGTGCGCTTCAGGCTGTTCTGCCTGCTGCAACTGATTTCCCATACACCGTGCGCGTTGTATCTGAGATCACTGAATCAAACGGTTCTTCTTCCATGGCGTCTGTCTGTGGTGGCTCCCTGTCCATGATGGACGCGGGTGTACCTCTGAAAGCGCCGGTTGCTGGTATCGCCATGGGTCTGATCCTGGAAGATGCGGACAACTACGCAATCCTGACCGACATCCTGGGTGACGAAGACCACCTCGGCGACATGGATTTCAAAGTTGCGGGTACTGAAAACGGTATCACATCTTTGCAGATGGACATCAAAATCGCGGGTATCACACCTGACATCATGGAAAAAGCGCTGGCACAGGCAAAAGACGCCCGTGTGCATATCCTTGATGAGATGAGCAAAGCCTTGACCGGTGCCGCTGAATTCTCAGTACACGCACCACGCATCGAGACCATGCAGGTACCAACCGACAAGATCCGTGAAGTTATCGGTTCCGGCGGTAAAGTGATCCGTGAAATCGTTGAAGTGTCCGGCGCGAAAGTCGACATTAACGATGACGGCGTGATCAAAATTGCATCTCCGAATGGCGAAGCAATTAAGAAAGCCTACGACATGATCCACTCCATCGTGGCTGAGCCTGAAGAAGGTCAAGTGTACGACGGTAAAGTTGTGAAGATCGTAGACTTCGGTGCGTTCGTGAACTTCTTCGGTAAGCGTGACGGCCTTGTGCACGTCTCACAAATCGAAAACCGTCGCCTGAACCACCCATCTGACGTTCTTAAAGAAGGTCAAGACGTGAAGGTTAAACTGCTTGGTTTTGACGATCGTGGCAAAGTACGCCTGTCCATGAAAGTGGTTGATCAGGAAACTGGCGAAGAAGTGAAGCCAGAAGCCAAAGAAGACTAAGTGTCTGACATTGTGAATAGAAAGCCCCGGTGGAAACGCTGGGGCTTTTTCTTTGGCATGGCCCAAACCCTGTCCTGCGCAAATCATCCGATTATTCCCCGTTTTTCCAAATTTTACTTACGTCATGTTGCGTCCAGACATCCGGAACCCCCGGATAAATTGGAAGGTAATCAGTATGAACAAACAAATTGCAGAATTCATCGGCACGTTCACCCTTGTGCTTCTTGGTTGTGGTTCCGCCGTGTTGGCGGGTGACGCAATCGGCCAGGTTGGTATCAGTTTCGCATTCGGCCTTGCGCTGATCGGCATGGCTTATGGCATCGGCCCGATCTCTGGCTGCCACATTAACCCGGCGGTTTCCATCGGTGCAGTTGCTGCCGGTCGTATGGAAAAAGCCGAGGCGATCAAATACATCATCGCACAGGTTGCCGGCGCAGTTGCTGCGGCGTTCCTGCTGAAAATCATTGCCCTGGGTGGCGCTGGTTACGAAGGTGGTCTGGGTCAGAACGGTTGGGGTACGGGTTACCTTGGCGAATATAACTTCTTCTCAGCTTTCATCTTTGAAATCGTTGCAACCTTCCTGTTTGTTGTCGTGATCCTTGGGTCCACTGGCAAAGGCGCACCTGCCGCCATGGCGGGCCTTGTGATTGGTCTGACATTGGTTGTGATTCACCTTGTTGGCATTCAAATCACTGGCGTTTCTGTGAACCCGGCCCGTTCTTTTGGCCCGGCTCTGTTCGCGCTGGATGGCAAAGCTTTGCTGCAGCTGCCAATGTTCATCATTGCCCCTGTCATCGGCGGTATCGCTGCGGGTCTGCTGTTCAAATCCGGCCTGCTGGATGCACCTGAGGCGATTGAAGAAGCCCCGGCATCTGACGACACCGAGGCTGAAGAAAAAGCGTAATAGTCTGCCTGCGCTAAGCGGGCAAAGCCACCACGAGAGAGCCGTTCTGGGGAATCAGGACGGCTCTTTTGTTTTGCGCAGGTAAGGGAAGATGGTTTCAAATTCGCCAAATTTCGCTTTTGCATCTTCGTTAGAAACGGTCGGCGGGATGATCACATCTTCGCCAGACACCCAGTTCGCAGGTGTCGCAACGCCTTTTGCAGATGTGGTTTGCAACGCTTCCAGTGCGCGGACGATTTCCGCAAAGTTCCGGCCCACAGACATCGGATAGGTCATGGACAGTTTCAGCTGCTTATCTGGCCCAATAATGAAAACGGAACGCACAGTGGCGCTGTCTGCCGGGGTGCGGCCATCAGGCAAATAGGCTTCTGCAGGCAGCATGTCGAAAGCTTTGGACACGGCCAGACCTTCATCCGCAATGATCGGGAAGCCAACATTAGCCTTGGAATAGCTTTCAATATCGCCGATCCATTTCTTGTGGTCGTCCACGCCGTCCACAGATACACCGATCACTTTGGTGCCAAGGCGTTCCCATTCCGCTGCCAGCTGTGCAACTGCGCCGAATTCCGTGGTGCAGACAGGCGTGAAATCTTTCGGGTGCGAAAACAGGATCGCCCAGCTGTCGCCGATCCAGTCATGAAAGCTGATCTCGCCTTCGCTGGTCTGTGCGGTAAAATCAGGCACTACATCGTTAATACGCAATCCCATGGGACACTCCTTCAAGGTTATGCCGGTTCTGTCCGGCCTCATATTAACTATAGGTACGCACTGCCCCTGGTTCCAGTGTGCAAAATCGCGCGGTTTAATGTCGTCTTCCGGCTTGCCATGAATTTGATCAAATGCAAGTGTGACGCAAATCTTCAATGGAGTCTGTCCCATGCTCGAAAAACGTGATTTCTATATCAATGGTGCCTGGGTGGCACCGGCCGCTGCAAATGACTGCGAGGTTATTGATCCGTCCACAGAAGAAGTCTGTGCGGTGATTTCCCTTGGCGATCAGGCAGATACCGACGCTGCTGTTGCCGCTGCCAAAGCCGCATTCCCGGCCTGGTCCACCACGACTAAAGACGAACGCATGGCTGTTCTCAAACGCCTGCTGGATGAATACAACAAACGTGCCGATGACATGGCTCAGGCGATTTCTATGGAAATGGGTGCGCCTATCAACCTGGCGCGCAATTCTCAAACCGGTGCTGGGTCCTGGCACCTAGAAGGCTTTATCGAAGCCTTTGAAAATTTTGAATTTGAAAGCATGCTGCGTGCGGATGCCCCGAATGATCGCATCCTACGCGAAGCCATTGGCGTCTGCGCATTGATCACCCCGTGGAACTGGCCCATGAACCAGGTCATGCTAAAGGTTGCCGGTGCGCTGGCTGCTGGCTGTACGATGGTTCTGAAACCTTCCGAAGTTGCGCCTTTGTCTTCCGTCGTTTTCACTGAAATCATGGATGCCGCAGGCCTTCCTGCCGGTGTTTACAACATGGTGAATGGTGACGGCGTTGGTGTTGGATCACAACTGTCTGTGCATCCTGATGTGGATATGGTGTCTTTCACCGGGTCCACCCGTGCGGGCACAGCAATCACTAAAGCATCCGCAGATACGATCAAACGCGTGGCCCTTGAACTGGGCGGCAAAGGTGCAAATGTTGTTTTCGCAGATGCAGATCCAAAGGCTGTAAAACGCGGTGTTCTGCATATGATGAACAACACCGGTCAAAGCTGTAACGCCCCATCGCGGATGCTGGTGGAACGGTCATACTATGACGAAGCCGTTGAGATCGCGACAGAAACTGCGAATAAAGTCACTGTTGGTCTGGCGTCTGAAGAAGGCCGCCACATGGGCCCTGTTGTGTCTGAAGTGCAGTTCAACAAGATCCAAGACCTGATTCAGCAGGGCATCGATGAAGGTGCGCGTCTGGTCGCCGGTGGCACAGGTCGCCCCGAAGGGATGAACCGTGGCTACTTCATTCGCCCGACCGTTTTCGCGGATGTAAACAATGAGATGACCATCGCACGCGAAGAAATCTTCGGCCCTGTTATGGCGATGATCCCTTTTGACACTGAAGAAGATGCCATCGCGATTGCCAATGACACGGTGTATGGCCTGACCAACTATGTTCAGACCCAGGACAAGGATCGTGCGATCCGCGTTGCCCGTGCGATGCGCTCCGGCATGGTGGAAATCAACGGTGTAGGCCGTGCACAAGGCGCGCCATTTGGTGGCTACAAACAGTCTGGTATCGGACGTGAAGGTGGTCACTGGGGGATCGAAGATTTCCTTGAAACCAAATCCGTATCCGGCTGGCAGGACTAAGCATAGTTCACAAACTGGAAAACCAGAAAACGCCCGCAGTTTTGCGGGCGTTTTTGTTTGAGTATTTATAGCAAGATGAAAGCGCTTAGAGACGTCTTACAATCACAGAACCCACGGAATATCCGGCGCCGAAAGAACAGATTACCCCATGATCCCCGGCCTTCAGATCGTCACTGAATTTGCTGAAGGCAATGATGGACCCCGCCGAACTTGTGTTGGCGTAATCCTGCAAAATATTCGGCTGTTCACCCGTCTCGGGCACGCGGCCCAGAACTTTCTTTCCAATGAAATCATTCATCGCCTTATTCGCCTGATGCAGCCACAGGCGGTTCAGTTGATCGGTTTGGATTCCTTCATCATCCAGATGCCCTAGGATGTGTTTTGACACCATGGGCAGGACTTCCTTAAACACTTTTCGTCCATTTTGCATGAACTGCATATCCCGACGATCCTGCACGCCATCCGGGCGCGAACGCCGTAGGAAGCCATTGTTATTGCGGATGTTATTGGAAAACTCTGTTGCGCATCGGGTGGATAGGATTTCAAAACTACCATCGCGGGCCAGATCACCGCGTTCCACCAGCGTTGCGGTCGCCACGTCGCCAAAGATGAAGTGACAATCGCGATCACGCCATTCCAGATGGCCGGAACAGATTTCTGGGTTGACCACCAGGATTGCCCGCGCAGTCCCCGCACGCACCATGTCTGCGGCCGCCTGGATCCCAAAGGTGGCAGAGGAACAGGCGACATTCATATCAAAGCCAAACCCCTGAATGCCCAGCAGTGTCTGGACCTCAATCGCGATCGCCGGATAGGCGCGTTCCATGTTTGATGCAGCGACAATCACGGCATCCACATCTTCCGCAGATTTCCCAGCCTGTATCATCGCCTTCTGACAGGCATTCACGGCCATTTCAGCCATGATCCCAGGTTCATCATCCCCGCGCTGGCGCAGCAGCGGGTGCATCACATCAGGATCAAGAATACCGACTTTGTCCATGACAAAACGTTGATGAATACCCGATGCGGCAACGATAAATTCCTCGCTAGAATGGCCCATGGGCCCAACGTCACCAGCGTCAATCGCGCCCGCATGTTCTGCGTTCCACTTATCTGCATATGCGTTAAACGCCGTGACAAGTTCCGCGTTGGTGATGATGTTTTCCGGGGTGAAGACACCACTGCCAGAGATAACCGCTTTATTCATATCGCCCTCTCAATCCTTGCATAAACATGCGGGGATTGCGGTGTATATTCAAGCTTTACCCATGGTCAGCCTAGAACGGGCATTTCGCGGTGAACCGCATCCCCTTGCCGCCATCCGGATGACGCAGTTGTAGGGTTTCGGCGTGCAGCATCAGTCGGGGCGCATTCAACGCGTCACCGGTGGCGTAAAACGGATCACCCAGAATAGGATGCCCCAGCGCCAGCATATGCACGCGCAACTGATGCGAACGCCCGGTTTTTGGGAACAGCCGCACGCGCGTTTCGCCATTTTCATGCCGCACGACACGCCAATCTGTATGCGCCGCCTTGCCGGTTTCATGGCAGACCATTTGCAATGGGCGGTTCGGCCAGTCCACGATCAGGGGCAGCTCAACCGTGCCTTCTTTCGGCTCTAATGTTCCGTAAACCCTTGCAACATATGTTTTCTTTGTTTGGCGCTTTTCAAATTGCAGGCCAAGGTGGCGTTGCGCATGGGGCGTCAGGGCAAAAACCATCACGCCAGATGTGTCACGATCCAACCGATGCACCAGCAGGGCTTCAGGAAATGCGGTTTGCACCCGCGTCAGCAGGCAATCTGCCAGTTCGGGGCCTTTCCCGGGTACCGACAAAAGCCCGGCAGGCTTGTCCACCAACAACAGGTGATGGTCGGCATGGATGACCACCAGCGGGTCGTTTGGCGGATTGTAATCTGCGCTCATTTTGCTCTCATCTGCCGGATCAGTGGCACGGAATAAATCACCAGCGCCAGCCAGATCAGGGGGAAGGCCATGCGCCGCGCCGCGTCGACCTCTTCTCCGAACAGGAAGATCGCGGACAGGAATATCATCGTCGGTGCGATATACTGCAAAATCCCGATTGTCGACAGGCGCAACAATTTCGCGCTGTTGGCATAAATCAGCAAAGGCACCGCCGTGACCACGCCACAGCCCAACAACAACAATGTGTTATCCATGGATGTCAGGAAAAAACCACCGCCGCTGACATGCACCCAGATCAGATAAAGAATGGCCGGGGGCGTCAGCAATAGAACCTCAAGCAGGAAGCCCTGGTTTGGGCCGATGGGCAGGGATTTTTTGAAAAACGCATAGAACCCCCAGGTCAGCATCATACCAAAGGCGGCCCAAGGCACGGCACTGGCAGTGGTCAGCAGAATCGCAACCGCAACGCCCGCAATAACCACCGAAACCTTTTGCCAGGGCGACAGTCTTTCGCGCAGAATGATCGCCCCCAACAAGATGCTGAACAGTGGGTTCATGTAATATCCCAACGCGGCGTCCAAAGCATTACCCGAGGTAATCGCCCAGACATAAATTCCCCAGTTCAACGACACAAGCGCGGCGGGGATCATGGCCACCATCAATGTTTTCGGGCTGCGCAGGGCTTCAGACAGATCGCCTGTGCGGCGCATGACCACCAGCACAAGCCCGGCAATCGGAACAGACCAAATGACGCGGTGCGCAACAACTTCGGCCGCTGGAATATGGGACAACAGTTTCATGTAAAGCGGCAGGAACCCCCACAGCAGATAGACCGTCACCGCAAGGGCCAACCCCTTTGGCGTGTCCTTATCTTCATTCACCTGATCCGTCATCGCGCAATCCTCCAGACCGCCTTTATGGCAGGTCTGGGCGCGAAGAAAAGGCGTGTTTCGTGTGGCTGTCGATCACAGATGCTGATGTTAACCATTTCGCCCCGTACGGCGCGTTAATCCGGAAGGGGCTGCATGTTGTATGCATAGGTTGTGCATAAGTTGTGCATGGTTTGTGTATCCTGAAAATCGCCGAATTTCCCTTATTAACAAAGAAAAAGCGGGATGAGTCGCCTCGCCCCGCTTTCATAAATTTTTAACTCTTAACCTTCGTTAAGATCAGACCTTCACGCGCTCTGATTTCGGGTCATACATTGGCTTCAAGGATGCCTCGGCTTTCACCCGTGTGCCCATGACGTCGATCTCATAAGTGGACGCCAAAACATCGGTTGGCTTTTCGCCTTCGCACGGCACATAGCCCATGCCAATTGCCGCGCCCAGGGTGTGACCATAGTTGCCAGAACTGATGTAACCCACGATTTCACCGTCACGGATGATTGGCTCATTGTGGTACAGCAGCAGTTCAGGATCAGACAGTTTGAACTGAACCATGCGCATTTTCGGACCGGTTTCTTTGCGCGCGATAACCGCAGATTTACCAATGAAATCAGGCTTATCCACTTTCACAGCAAAACCAAGTCCCGCATCAATCACATTGTCTTCACAGGTGATATCATGGCCAAAGTGACGGAAGCCTTTTTCGATCCGGCAGCTGTCCATCATATGCATGCCGCACAGTTTCAGCCCCATATCCTGGCCCGCTTCATGCAGGGTTTCAAAGGCGTGACCGGCCATTTCGGACGGCACATACAGCTCCCAACCAAGTTCGCCGACATAAGTCACACGGTGCGCACGCGCCAGACCCATGCCAAGTTCGATCTCCTGGGCGGTCCCGAAGGGGTTGGTATCATTAGAGAAATCATTCGGAGACACCTTTGCCAGCAGATCACGGGCATTCGGCCCCATGATCGCAAGAACGCCTTCGCCAGCGGTCACATCGGTGATCACCACGTTGAAATCACCCACGTGACGGCGCATCCAAGTTTGGTCCGCCAGACGGGTGATTGCAGGGGTCACGACCAGGTAGGCAGTCTCAGACATCCGGGTTACTGTGACGTCTGCTTCGATCCCCGCACGAGAGTTAAGGAACTGCGTATAAACGATTTTTCCAGCCGGAACTGACATGTTCGCACCGCAAACATAGTTCAAAAATGCCTCTGCATCGCGGCCTTCCACACGGATTTTACCGAAGGACGACATGTCATACATGCCAACATTTTCGCGCACAGCCTTGTGTTCAGCGGCGGAATTTTCAAACCAGTTCTGACGCTTCCAAGTGTATTCATATTCGGCCTTTTGGCCTTCATTCGCAAACCAGTTCGCGCGTTCCCAGCCACCAAGTTCGCCCATCACAGCGCCCTGTTCCAGCAGGTGGTGGTGGAACGGTGTGCGCCGCACGCCGCGCGCTGTGGCTTTCTGACGATAGGGGAAGTGATCCGCATAAAGCAGGCCCAAAGTTTCCTTGGACCGTTCAAACAAATACTGTTTGTTGCCCTGGAACGGATGCATCCGGCTGATGTCTACATCCCCAAGATCAAAGGGTTTTTCGCCCGCTTCCATCCATTGTGCCAAGGCCATGCCAGCCCCGCCAGCGGATTGAATACCGATGGAGTTAAAGCCCGCCGCGACCCAGACGTTATCCATCTCAGGCGCAAGACCAAGGTGATACGCATCATCCGGGGTAAAGCTTTCGGGGCCGTTAAAGAAGGTGTGAATACCTGCTTCCGCCAGCATCGGCATACGGTTACAGGCGTTCTCAAGGATCGGCTCAAAGTGGTCGAAATCTTCGGGCAGTTGATCAAATTCAAACGTGTCCGGGATGCCGTCCATCGCCCAAGGTTTTGATTCTGGTTCAAACGCGCCCAGCAACATTTTACCCGCGTCTTCTTTATAATACGCGCATTCATCCGGCACACGCAAAACCGGCAATTGTGTAAGCCCTTCAATGGCTTCGGTCACAATATAGAAATGTTCGCAGGCGTGCAGTGGCACATTGGTGCCGGACATTTTTCCAACCTCATGGCCCCACATGCCAGCACAGTTCACAACCATATCGCATTCAATGTGGCCGCTTTCAGACCCATCATCAGAGACCCAATCAACACCAGTCACTTTGCGACCATCTTTGGTCATGCCGGTGACTTTGATGCGCTCTTTCACCAGACCGCCACGTTGACGCGCGCCTTTGGCCAGCGCCAGTGCGATGTTCGCTGGGTCACCCTGCCCATCTTTCGGCAGATAGACCGCACCCTTAACGTCTTCGATATTCAAATGTGGGTACATTTCCGCAACGCGTTCATTCGAGATTTCTTCAACCTCAACCCCAAAGGCCCGTGCCATGGCTGCTTGGCGGTAAATCTCTTCTTTGCGCTCTTCGGTCAGGGCAACAGTAATGGAACCGCAACGTTTAAACCCAGTTGCAACACCGGTTTCTTCTTCCAGCGCGCCGTACAGTTCTTGGCTGTATTTCGCCAATTTGGTCATATTCGCAGTTGCACGCAGCTGCGCGATCAGTCCCGCAGCATGCCAGGTGGTGCCGGATGTCAGCTGTTTACGTTCCAGCAAAACAACGTCTTTCCAACCTTGTTTGGTCAGGTGATAGGCAACGGAACAGCCAATGACACCGCCACCGACGATGACGACACGGGCTTTTTCGGGTAGGGTGCTCATGGCGATCTCCTTGTAGAATTTCTTCAGGGGTGGCACGGAATGGCTAAATAAAATACCTCATATGCGCCGTATTTGGCGCATATGAGGTATTTATAGCTTGATTTGTACTTTGAATCGGCTTTTGCGACGGGCAAGGGGCGTTACATTAAAGTGGCTGCGGAATAGGCTTGAAAACCCATTTGGAAACCCACAGGCCAGACTGATTTCACGCACCGACATAGATGTATTCAGAAGCAGCGTGTTGGCCCGGTTCAGGCGCAGTTCACGGTAATAGGTGTTGGGAGTTGAATCCAAGATCTGGCGGAACTTTCGTTCCAGCGAACGCGAAGATATCCCGATCAAGGCGACAAGTTCGCTGATCTGCAGCGGTTCTTCCATATTGTTCTGCATCAACTCAATGCATTGATCCAGATCCGTATCCCCGGTGATGGAAAGCGCTTTTCCGCCAAAGGGTTGCAGGGTTGAAAATCCCCGGATCTTTTCATGCAGCATGATGTCAGACACCGTCGCAACGGCGGCCGCAGACATATGATTGCGCAGTAAAGACAGGGTCACATCAACGGTGGACCCCATCCCCGCACAGGTCATCAGTTTGCCGTCATCCACAGCCAGCGCATAGGATCCCTCACCGGGCGTGCCGCGTTCATCCAAAAGGGCGCGATTTTCCCAGTGGGTGGTATGGTTGCTGTGTTGTTCGCCCGCTTCCGCGATGTAACGGCTGGCGGCCTCGGACATCAGCAAGACTTTGATATTACGGTAGTTATAGGTTGAAATCGCGGATCTCATAGAAAGTTCTGGGCAGTCCGGATCGGAGTTGCCCAGAATAAAGGCATAGTCAGCGGTTGGACGTTCCGGGAAGGGGGTCGTTTCGGTGCTGAGACCCGCAAGGCAACCCACGGGCCCGCCATGGCGAGACCGATAGTGCCAATGAAACAACGGATGCGCCGAGACGCGGTTGGCGATGCGCAAGACATCAACAACCGACGCAAGTTCTGTCAGAACAAAGCCCTCAGTCAGCAGAATATCGACGTGCCACTCCGGGTGCTCTGCCTGTGATGGGGCAGAGGCACGCGGGGTGGTCATATCCTGAAACCGCCCGTCCATCTTACGCCCGCAGACGTTCGTTGGCCGGATCCCAGATCGGTTGGTCTTCTTGCACGACAGCGCGGCATTTCTCGCCGTAGATTTCGACCTCAAGCTCGGTGCCCGGTGTTGCCAGATCGGCGCGCACCATGCCCAAAGCGATAGAGGCGTTCACACGATAGCCCCAGCCGCCGGAGGTGGTTTCACCAACAATTTCACCGTCTTTCCAGATGCAGGACATGTAGGGTGCATCTGTGTCGCCCGCGTCCACGATGAGGGTAACAAAACCTTTCTTAATGCCTTGTTGCTTTTCGGCCTGTATCGCCGCTTTGCCGCGGAAATCCTGTGGTTTGTCGAGTTTAACAAAACGCCCTAGGCCACCTTCCAGCAGGGAATAATCTGTGGACAGATCGCCTTTCCATGCACGGTAGCCTTTTTCCAGACGCAGACTGTCCAGCGCATACATGCCAAAGGGTTTCGCGCCTGCATCGGTGATCGCTGTGTAAAGAGCGGCCTGGTTTTCGTTCAGACAATGCACTTCCCAGCCAAGTTCACCGGCGAAGGACACGCGCACCAAACGACACGGTGTACCTGCCACAACAGCATCCTGATGGGTCAGCCAACCTGATGTCAGATCAGCTTCGGTGCCCAGACCTTCGAACAGCTCGCGGGTTTTTGGCCCGGTCACGATCATTGTGCCCCATTCTGTGGTGTGGTCGGTCAGGGACAGACCTGCAGGCAGGTCATTTTTCAGCAGTTCAAAGTCATGCCACTGGGCAGTCCCGGCGGTGATCATGGTGAAGTGATCTTCCGCGTGACGCATGCAGGACATCTCTGTCAGGATACGGCCACGGTCATCGGAGAAGTACACAAGGTTCATGCGGCCAGCCTTTGGCAGACCACCGGTCACCATGCCACGCAGCCATTCGGCAGCGCCTTCGCCTTCAAGGTTAAAGCGCGAGAAACCTGGCAGATCCAGTACACCAACGCCGTCGCGTACAGCTTCACATTCTTCCTTAATGCGCTGGGTCCAGGGGCCGGAACGCCCCCAAGTGTGTGTGGCTTCAAGGGATGTGTCATCGCCGTCCTGCGCAAACCAGTTCGCACGTTCCCAGCCGTTATACACGCCGAATACTGCGCCTTTGGCTTTGGTCATTTCGTGCACAGGTGACAGTTTTTTGTCACGGCCAGCGGGCCATTCGTGGCGTGGGAAATGCATGGCATATTCATTGCCGTAGACTTCCATGCCTTTCTGGTTGCAGTAATCCTGATCGGTATAGTCGGTGTAACGACGCGGATCGACTGACCACATGTCCCATTCTGTGTGACCGTCAACGATCCATTCCGCCATCACTTTACCAGCACCGCCGCCCTGGGCGATCCCAAAGGTAAAGACACAGGCTTCAAACGCATTTTCCACGCCAGGCATCGGGCCGATCAGCGGCAGACCATCCGGTGCGTAAGGGATCGGGCCGTTGATGACGCTGGAGACACCAGATGTTTCCATCAGTGGCACACGGGCCATGGCGTCAACCATGATGTCTTCAATCCGGTCCAGATCTTCCTGCCACAGCTGGAAACTGAAATCTTCCGGCATGGCGTCATCTGCATCCACCCAATGGGCTTTACAGTTCGGTTCATACGGGCCAAGGTTATAGCCGTTCTTTTCCTGGCGCAGATAGTAAGACACATCCACGTCACGGATCAGGGGCAGTTTTTTGCCGGTTTCTTTGACGTGGGCTTCGATCTCAGGGATCTGTTCGGTCAACAGGTATTGGTGTTCCATCACCATCATCGGCACGGTACGCCCGCCATATGGCTTGAACATCTCGCCGATACGCTGGGCGTAATACCCGCCCGCGTTCACGACGTAGTCACATTCAATATCACCCTTTTCGGTGTGAACGATCCAAGTCTTGTCGTCCTTCTGGGTCACGCCGGTCGCCGGGGTGAAGCGCAGAATTTTCGCGCCCATGTCACGTGCGCCTTTGGCCAGCGCCTGGGTGACCTGTGCCGGATCGATATCACCATCGGATGGGTCCCAAAGCACGCCTTCCAGATCATGGGTTTCCAGGAAAGGGTAGTTTTCCTTGGCTTGTTCGGGTGTCCAGATTTCCATCTCGATGCCCTGGTAACGGCCCATGGAACAAGCACGTTCAAATTCCTGCATACGTTCTTTTGTATGCGCCAGACGGATGGAACCGGTCTGGTGATAGTTCATCGGGTAATCAACTTCTTCCGCAAGGCCGGAATACAGCTCAGTCGAATAACGTTGCATGTTCATGATCGACCATGAGGTCGAAAACGTCGGAACGTTACCAGCCGCGTGCCAAGTGGAGCCAGCGGTCAGCTCGTTCTTTTCGAGCAGCACACAATCGGTCCAGCCTTTTTTCGCCAGGTGATAGAGGCTAGAGGTCCCAACGATACCGCCACCAATAATGACCACACGTGCTTTTGTGGGGAAATCTGACATGTTTTTCCGTCCTTTTAGTATGTATCAATTTGCTGCGCGTGGCAGCAGATGTCGTAGTAATCACCCTTGTCTTTGACAAAGATGTGCTTTGCGGTTGTCAGCCCGGTTACCCCATCAAGGGTGCCCGCGCCGATGGATGTGAAAGGCTCGCTGTCCATTTGCCAGAACAGGCTTGATCCGCAGTCCTGACAAAACCCGCGCCGTGCCGTATCGGATGCACGAAACCATTTCAGGCCAGCGTCATTGGTGATGTTCAACGCATCTGTTGCGACCTGTGTTGCCGCCCAAAAATGGCCGGATGTCTTGCGGCATTGCGTGCAGTGACATCCCACAACTGGGCGCAACTCAGCCGCAGTTTTATAGGTGACAGCGCCGCATTGGCAGGATCCTTTGTTCATTACGATGCCTCCGGTTGTGGAATGTTGCTAAAGCCCAGAAGCATGCCGTAGATGATGAAACAGATCGCCATGGTGCGGCGGATCCAAATGTTGAACACCGCTTTCAAGGCCGCGCGACCAATGCCTGCGCCAAGGGCTGTGAAGCCGAGATATGACAGGGCGGTCAATGTCAGTGCCGTGGGCATGATGACGATCATCTGGTCCCAAACGGGAACGCCGGGCTGGATGAATTGTGAAAACGCCGCCAAATATCCTGCCACGCTTTTCGGGTTGATCACGGCGATGGCCAGCGCATGTAGATAGATGTGTTTCGCTGGGCGTTCCTGTGCCTTCACAGGTGTTCTTGCGGATAACCAGCCGCGGATGCCAAGGTAAATCAGAAAACCCGCGCCAATGATTTTCGCGATGAAGAACACCGTGGGGGACGCCTCGATCAGGGCCGTGACACCAAAGGCGGACAACAGCAGAAACAAGGTTGCTTGGGTCAGGATCGCCAACACTCCGGGCAGGGCGCGCGTAAATCCGAGGGCCATGCCATTGGTGATGCAATTCACAGCGTTGGGCCCGGGTGTCGTTACGAAAACGACCCAGAACAGCGCGAATATGGTCCAAGCTTCAAAGCTCATGCTGGGATCCTCAGTAAACCGGCGGTGCGATCACCCAAATTGCAACACAGGGTTCATCATGGGGGTTCATCCAGCGGTGTGGTTCGCCCCGAATGCGGAAACTATCGCCCGGGTGAATGGTGAAATACCGCCCGCCAATCCACAGATCCAGCTTGCCAGAAATCACATAGCCAACTTCTTGCGTCGGACGGGTGACGACCTCGGTGATTTCGGAATGTGGCTCAAATACTGAATGCACCATTTCAAAGTCATCGGTCAGATCGGGTGACAGCAGTTCTTCCACAAGACCCGCAACACGGGACCCAATCGGGCGTCGCGCGCCTTTGCGAACGATATATCCCTGTTCATCAGCGGGGGCCGGGCTTTGGCCAAACAGCATCGAGATCGGCACATCAAGGGCCGCCCCGATTTCACGCAAGTCAGAAACGGATGGTTCAGATTTGTCGCGTTCCACCTGGCTAAGCCAACCCACAGATTTCCCCAGTGTATCAGCAAGAGCTTGCAGCGTCAGCCCACGCGATTTTCGCAACGTGCGTAAATCTGCTCCAAGGCTTTTACTTGTGTTCGGGTTTTCGTGGCGCACAGGTATCCCTCGTGAAGAATGTCATGAAAATTTCATGGCTTTTTTCACGAATGCTGGAAAAAGAGAGTCGGCGCAAGAGATTTTTTGCGCCGCGCTGCAGCGATACAGCCGTGTTTCTATGGCTTCATCTTGCCCAAAATACTCAAACCACCGCCCGCGCAAAGCAGGCGGACAGTATAGATGTCAACGCATCGGCATCTTCTTGGGTAAAGGCATTGGGCTGATTGCTATCCAGATCAAACACCCCCAGCAGCATCCCGTCCCCATTATAAACAGGTAAAACCAGCTCCGACCGGGTGGAACTTGCACAGGCGATATGGCCTGGGAAGGCTTCGACATCGGGCACAAGCTGCACCTCGCCGGTCTTCGCCGCCGCCCCGCAAACGCCACGTGTAAATGGAATGACAAGGCAGCCATGGCCACCCTGATAAGGGCCGATTTTCAGGGTGTCATTGCCGACATTCCGGTAAAATCCGGTCCAGTCAAAGCGGTCATCAGAATGATGCACCTCACAGGCCACGGTCGCCATCAGGGCCACCGCATCTGTTTCGCCTTCGGTCAGACTGGCGACAACCGCCGCCAGTTCTTTGTAATTCACATGTGTCATGGAAGCTCTATCGCAATCGCGGTCCCTTCGCCGCCACCGATACATATCGCAGCAACTCCGCGTTTCAACCCACGTTTTTCCAGAGCGTTGATCAGGGTCACGATAATACGCGTGCCGGATGCACCAATCGGATGACCAAGGGCACAGGCACCGCCGTTCACGTTGACCTTGTCGCGCGTGATGCCCATTTCATGCATGAACGCCATGGGAACAACGGCAAAGGCTTCGTTCACTTCCCAGAGATCCACGTCATCCACGGACCAGTCCAATTTTTTCAACAGCTTTTGCGCCGCAGGAACAGGCGCGGTTGAGAACCAGGCAGGGGCCTGCGCGTGGCTTGCGTGCCCCAGAACACGGGCACGGATTTTCAGGCCTGCATTTTGCGCGGCATCCTCGGATGCCATAACCAAAGCGGCGGCCCCATCCGAAATGGAAGACGCATTCGCAGGTGTGACAGTGCCGTCCTTTTTGAACGCAGGCTTCAGCTGTGGAATTTTCTCAGGGCGGGCTTTTGAAGGTTGCTCATCCGTGTTGATCTCCACGTCGCCTTTGCGGGTTTTCAGCGTCACAGGTACGATTTCCCCTTCGAACGCACCGGTTTTTTCAGCTTCCAGCGCATTCGACAGAGATTTCAACGCGTATTCATCTTGGGCTTCGCGGGTAAACTGGTATTTTTCGGCGCAATCTTCGGCAAATGTGCCCATCAGGCGGCCTTTGTCATAGGCATCTTCGAGACCGTCCAAGAACATCGAATCTTGCACATTCTGATGACCGATTCTGGCGCCGCCCCGCATTTTGGGCAACAGATATGGCGCGTTTGTCATGCTCTCCATGCCACCTGCGATCATAATATCCGCGCTGCCACCCATGATCTGATCAAAGGCAGACATGGCGGTTTTCATGCCGGATCCGCACATCTTGTTCAGCGTGCTGGCAGGGACTGCCTCGCCAAGGCCTGCCATAAATCCAGCCTGACGCGCGGGGGCTTGACCCTGACCTGCAGGCAGGACACACCCCATGAGAAGCTCTTCAATTTGTTCAGCTTTTGCACCGGCATCGTTCATGGCGCCGGCAATTGCAGCCCCTCCAAGAACCGCCGCTTGGCTGTCCGCGAAATCCCCCTGAAACCCACCCATTGGGGTGCGTGCAGCCCCTGCGATCACAACGTTCTTCTGGCTCATTGGTTTTTCTCCGGGTTGGTTTCAATTTGATGGGTTTTACATACCGGATGGTAACGAATGTCGTCTAGCCTGGACGTAACGACCCTTATGCGGAGCGGATTATGGAACTGCAGACCGAAACCAATGGCGACACACTGATTATCACAGCTTCCGGAAATCGGATTGATGCCGCCGGGGCTATTGATTTTAAAGATAAAATGCGAAAATTGACGGAATTTGGGCCAGATAAAATTGAACTGGACCTTGCCAGGGTGGAATTCATTGACAGTTCAGGCCTGGGCGCAGTTGTCGCATCGATGAAGCAATTGCCAAAAGGCAAAACGCTGAGTCTTCTGGATCTTACACCGACGGTGGCAAAGGTTTTCCGCCTGACACGAATGGATTCGGTTTTTGATATTCGCACCAGTAACGCAACAGGCGGGGACGCGCGGACAAATGCATCGTGATCGTCAAATCAGTGTTCCCGTCAGACGTGAGACTGAGACGGATCAAACCAGACATAATCATGCTGAATTGAGGCTGTTTTTCCAAAGCGAACCTTTGGCTGTGCGCCGGGCACTTGAAAGCATTCTCAATGGTCTAGGTCATCTGAACATGAGTCAGGATGACTGCGGAACCGTCGAACTGGTTCTGGCGGAAGTGATGAACAATATCGTTGAACACGCCTATGCGGGGGACCGGTCCGGTGTGATTGAACTGCATATTTCCGGTACCGACCGCGGCTTGTTCTGTACGGTAATTGATGATGGGCTACCTATGCCGGATGGCAATCCGCCTATGGGAAAAGAACATGACCTTAATTGCACCCGCGAAGAATTGCCGGAAGGGGGCTTTGGCTGGGCGCTTATACGCGAACTTGCTCAGGAACTGGGGTATGAACGGGATGGTGACAGAAATCGCCTGACTTTCCTGTTGAATGTCGATCGTGCAATTCTGACCAGTTAACCAGACCATCGGAAGAACACAGATCGCTTGGTTCTGACGTAAGATCTCTTGCTCTTTATGGACGCTTTGCGCATGTTTCTCTTAGGGAGAGATAATATGCGTGATTTTCAATTGCCTGGGCGATCTGCAGTTTATGCAACAAATGGAATGTGCGCCACATCCCATCCATTGGCGGCCAAGGTTGCCGTGCAAATGCTGGAAGCCGGCGGAAATGCGGTAGATGCCGCAATTGCTGCTGGGATCTTGTTGGGGATCTGCGAACCCCAAATGACGGGTATTGGGGGGGATTGTTTTATTTTGCTCCACCCTGGTGAAGGCCAGGATATCGTCGCATTAAATGGTTCGGGGCGCGCGCCGGCCGGCTTGAATGCGGCTGAGTTGCGTGAAAAGGGGATGCAGAATATCCCCATTCGCGGGGTCGAGGCCATTACGATACCGGGTGCGATTGACGCATTTTGTCAGTTGTCCAAAGATTGGGGGCGGTTGGGCATGAAAGCCTGCCTGTCGCCCGCAATACACTATGCCGAAACAGGTGTACCTGTCGCGCCGCGTACTGCGTTTGACTGGGCAACGTTAACAAATGATCTGAAGGGAACGGCGCGCTCCGATTTTCTGTTGAACGGTGCAGCCCCTGTGGCAGGGCAGATGTTCCGATCTCCAAAGCAAGCAAAAGCTTTACGTCGTATCGCAATGGATGGACGTGCTGCATTTTATGAAGGTGAACTTGCCGAAGACATGGTTGCGTCGTTGCAAGCGATGGGCGGAACGCACACATTGGATGATTTTGCAGCCACGCAATGCGATTATACCATCCCGGTTTCGGGGCAATATAAATCTGTCGAACTCGTTGAACATCCACCAAACGGTCAGGGTGCGACAGCTATATTAATGAACAATATTCTTGCGCATTTTGACATTGCTGCAATGGACCCATGGGGGGCAACGCGAACCCATATCGAAGCAGAGGCCTGTAAACTTGCATATGATGCCCGCAATCGTTTCATAGCGGATCCGGATTGTACGACTCGTCTCGAACACATGCTTTCGCCAGAAACGGCCCAGAAACTGGCGGCGTTGATTGACCCCAGCAAAGTCATCCAAAAGACCAT
This sequence comes from Halocynthiibacter sp., assembly GCF_049608145.1. NCBI lineage: Bacteria > Pseudomonadati > Pseudomonadota > Alphaproteobacteria > Rhodobacterales > Paracoccaceae > Halocynthiibacter > Halocynthiibacter sp. The sequence continues at coordinate 97,274 of NZ_JBMYXF010000002.1, read as the reverse complement.
GGTGGTTTCGGAACAAGTTCATAAAGACACGGTGTATCTGACTGTTGTGGACAAAGATCTGATGTCAGTTTCGCTGATCTACTCAATTTTCCACGGTTTTGGCGCTGGTGTAAGTTCTGATGAATTTGGGATAATTTTCCAGAACCGGGGTGCAGGATTTACCCTTGAAAAAGGACATCCGAATGAAGCCGCAGGCGGCAAACGACCGATGCACACGATTATTCCGGGTATGCTGAAAAAGGCGAATAAGGTCATTATGCCATTTGGTGTTATGGGGGGGGCGTATCAACCGAATGGGCATTCACGGTTTGTCTCGAATATGGAAGATTTTGATCTTGATCCTCAGGCCGCACTGGATGCGCCACGCAGTTTTGCAGACGAAGGCATTCTGAAGGTCGAGAGAGGATATTCCGATAAAACGCGCGCTGAATTGATGGATCTTGGTCACAAAGTGGTGGTGCCTGACGGGCCGCTTGGCGGCGGTCAGGCCATTCGGATCAATCACGAAACCGGCGTGTTGGAAGGTGCATCGGATGCGCGCAAAGATGGGTGTGCAATAGGATATTAAGGGATGAACATGACTGTAACGCCTATTCAGAAATTGCTTGAAACGGCCCGGGCTGAAATCACAACGCTATCGATCGAAGATGCTATGCGCGAGGTCGATTCAGGGTCGGCTTTGCTTGTAGATATCCGGGATATTCGCGAATTACAGCGTGAGGGGCGCATCAATAACGCCTTTCACGCGCCCAGGGGGATGTTGGAATTCTGGGTTGCTCCGGACAGCCCATATCACAAGGCCGAGCTTTCAGATGGTCGAAGGTTAATCCTGTTCTGTGCCTCGGCCTGGCGTTCGGCCTTAAGTACGAAAACGCTGCAGGATATGGGGCTGGATAATGTCGCGGAATTGGAAGGCGGCTTTAAGGCTTGGGTCGCTGCGGGAAATGCTGTCGTGAAACCTGACTAATTTAAGGCAAAATCAACGGTATAAATACCATTTTCGAGCTCACCGAAAATATCTGCTAAATCGGGGTGGCCAATAGGTTGCCCCGATGTATCCTGAATAAGATTTTGTTCGGAAACGTAAGCAATATAATAGCTTTCATCATTCTCAGCGAGAAGATGGTAATATGGCTGATCTTTAGCGGGGCGGCTGTCTGCGGGTATGGCTTCATACCATGCGTCAGTGTTCGAAAATTTCGGATCGATATCAAAAACCACACCACGGAAAGGATGGGTACGATGATGCACCACCTGGCCCAGTTGAAATTTTGCATGCGCTTTTAACATAATCATACTCCCGAGCGCAGAAACTTATAACTCACTATGCCATAAGTCTACGATCTCTGTTGGGTTTTGGGCGGAATTTCGCGAAAAAAGCAGTGGTTTATCCGGAAAACCCGGCCTGGGCAGAGAAAACGGATATCCGTCATTTTCGCCAGGACAAAAATGGGTTATGCTGGGCCAAACAATAATAAATGAGCAGTAACCAATGAAAAAAAGCCTTCGCGCCCTGATCTTGCTTGGTTTTGTTGCCGCCTGTGGCAGTAGTAATAACTCGGCTCCTCGAAATCTTGATAATGCGTGCAGTATCCTTGATCAGCGCCCATCATTTGAACGTGCCATGAAACGTACGGAAAGACGTTGGGGCGTTCCGGTGCATGTGCAGATGGCGACTATCTATCAAGAAAGTAAGTTTATTGCGAACGCGCGCACACCTTTGCGATATGCGCTGGGCGTGATCCCTATGGGACGCCAGAGTTCCGCATATGGATACAGTCAGGCGTTGGATGCGACCTGGGATGAATACCGCCGGGAAACCAACAGCCGAGGTGCCAAGCGAAACGATATCGATGATGCGACTGATTTTATTGGTTGGTATATGACAGCAACCCGGGATCAGTTGAATATCCCTCTGTCTGACGCCCGCAATCAGTATCTGGCATATCACGAAGGCCGTGGAGGCTATTCCCGCGGCAGTTATCGGGCGAAATCCTGGCTTGTTCAGGTTGCTGCCCGGGTGCAGAGCCGCGCCAATACATATCGGCGCCAGCTCAGAGGTTGTTTATAAAATCAGTGGTGCAGGCGCCGGCTTAATCGCCGTTACGCCTGTTCACCTCATGTGGTATGGAAAACAACAGGGATGACAGGTTTCGCTGAGGCGACAGATCATCCAGATTGACGACAGTGCGATTGTTGCTTTGATCTGTAATAATCCACTGACGCAATTTTATCGGATTGTCAGAGAAGACCAGCTGAATATTTCCGTATTCGGCATGTTCAGGATCACGCGCAGTGACAATCGTATTGCCGCCGTCTTCACGATGGCCTGTCACCATATTCGCATTGTTCAAATTTACCCGGCGGGCAAGAATAACCGACAAAGGCGTGCGGCGCAGCGGGTATTGTTCAGGGCCTGTGTTGGATTTTCCATCAAAAATCGCAACCTGACCACCACCAGCCATCACCAGTGTTTCTTCTGGCGAGTTATATTCAAAACGGGCCCGGCCTGGGCGTCGTATATAAAATGTACCGTTTGACCGGGATCCGTCACTGTTGATCTGCGTAAACTCGGCTTTGGCTGTCCGCAAATCGTTCAGATAACCCGACAGGTCGTTCAGGGAAATAATATCTGCCGCAGCGGGAAAAGCCATCGCCAGCAGCAGGGTGGGGGCAAGGAGGAAACTCTTTTTCATAGTTTAAGTATAAGTATTGAACGCCTCGTATACATCCCTTTGCTTTATATATCGGCAAGGTGTTGCTGACGCGGGCAATCTGAAACGGCGGATGAGAGAGTATTTACCTGACATGCCCGATCTGCGAAGAAAAGCGGGAACAATAAAAGAGATAAGCAGATGGCAAACCTGATTTTCGATACCCTTATGCGCCCTTGGCGGAAATCTGAGAATGTGTTTTTGTATTTGCAGGATGGCGAAACCATCCGCTATTCCACATTTTTCGGGCGGGTTGCACGATACGCAAATCTTGTAACTGAACTGGGTCTTGAACCCGGTGATAGGCTGGCCGCGCAGGTTGGGAAATCCCCGGAAACGCTTGCTCTGTATTTGGGGTGCATTCAGGCGGGCGTGGTGTTTTTACCGTTGAACACCGCCTACACTCCGGCTGAAGTATCCTATTTTGTAGAAGACAGCGGCGCACGTGTCTTGGTATGTGATACGACCTGCCAAAAAGGACTAATGCCAATCGCTCAGGCGTGTAATGCGCAGTTGATGACGTTGAACGAAGATGGATCTGGTTCCCTGCCTGCCCAAGCATCGTTACAGCGCGCCGATGCACCTGTTGTTGCTCGGAACGATGATGATCTGGCGGCGTTGCTATACACGTCAGGTACAACCGGGCGGTCTAAAGGCGCAATGCTGAGCCATCGAAACCTGACATCAAATGCAAGGGTTTTGAAAGAACTCTGGCAGTTTGAGGATCGGGATGTGTTGATGCATGCCCTGCCGATCTATCATACCCATGGGCTGTTTGTTGCAACATTTGTGACGTTGGCTGCCGGTGGATCTATGGTCTTTCTGCCCAAATTTAATCTGGATGCGATGTGTTCATTCCTGCCACAGGCAACGTCGATGATGGGCGTGCCGACCTTTTACACGCGCCTGTTGGATGATCCACGTTTTACGGCAGATCTTACGAAAAACATGCGCTTGTTTATCTCCGGTTCCGCCCCATTACTGGCAGAAACACATCGCCAGTTTGAAGATCGCACCGGGCATCGCATTCTGGAACGCTACGGAATGACTGAAACAAACATGAGCACGTCAAACCCATATGATGGTGAAAGGCGTGCGGGCACTGTGGGCTTTCCTTTGCCTGGCGTCGAAACACGGATCACTGCGCCCGAAACAGGGGAGCTGTTGCCAGACGGTGAAATCGGTGTGCTGGAAGTGCGCGGCGACAATGTTTTTAACGGGTATTGGAATATGCCTGAAAAAACCCGTGAAGAGCTACGTGAAAACGGTTTTTTCATCACGGGTGATCTCGTTCAGAAAGATGAAGACGGTTACATTCAGATTGTTGGGCGCGGTAAAGATTTGATCATTTCCGGTGGCTTCAACATCTATCCGAAAGAAGTGGAACAGGTTTTGGATGATCAGCCCGGCGTTTTAGAAACTGCCGTGGTTGGCGTGCCGCACCCTGATTTTGGTGAAACGGTTGTCGCCGTTATCGCCCGCACTTCAGATGATGTGGTCGATCTAGAACAGTTGAAAGAGGCCGTAACGGCAAAACTGGCCAAATTTAAACACCCGCGAAAATATGTGGTTATCGATGCCTTGCCGCGCAATACGATGGGGAAAGTGCAAAAGAATGCGCTACGGGATGAATATAAAAACCTGTTTATGCAGTGACATTACCGGACAATAAATTCGGCATGCAATGCACCTGCTGCTTTGATGCTTTTTAGGATGTCGATCATATCCCTGGGTGAAACGCCCAGGGCGTTTAGCCCTGCGATGACTTCGGATAAAGATGTCCCTTCATTCAATTCGGCAAGCCCTGTTCCTTCCTCCTCTTCGATCCCGGCGGTGGTCTGGGGCACCACAACGACTTCTCCTGGCGAAAAAGGGTTGGGCTGAACAACCAAAGGATTTTCTTGGATGCGTAACGTTAGATTGCCTTGCGCGACAGCGACGCGGGAAATGCGAACATCTTCCCCCATGACAATCGTGCCGGATCGCTGATCAACGATCACCCGTGCCCGCCTTTCCGGCGTGACAAGAATATTTTCAATCCGTCCCAACGCATGTGCAGGGGATGCCATGCGGGTAGATGCGATATCAATCTGGACTGTGCCCGCATCCAGCATCACTGAAACGGCCCGCCCAAATTCTTGGTTGATAGCAGTTTCGATACGGGTGGCCGTCGTGAAATCCGGGGATCGCAGAGCAAGACGTATTGTGGACAAAGACGCCAGTTGAAAGTCGATTTCACGTTCAACCCGCGCCCCCGACGGAATGGATCCGGCGGTTGGAACACCCTGGGTTACACTACCGCCATCGCCTTCCGCGCTGAAACCACCTGCAATAATCGTGCCCTGCGCCACGGCGTATATTTCCCCGTCGGCGGCGTTCAGCGGGGTCATAACAAGTGTACCCCCCAGCAGGCTTTTCGCATCCCCAATGGCGGAAACCGTAATATCAATCTGACTGCCCGCACGTGCAAAAGGCGGCAGGGTTGCGGTGACAAAAACAGCAGCAACATTTTTGGGGCGAAACTGTTCACCAGTTACGTTCACGCCCAAGCGTTCAAGAATATTGGACATGATTTCTTCGGTGAATGGTGCATTTCGTATGCCATCTCCGGTGCCATTTAATCCAACGACAAGCCCATAGCCCACCAGATCATTTTCCCGGACACCATCAAATTCCACCAGATCTTTCAGGCGGATAGGGGTTGCCTGCGCGGTGCTTAGGCAGAGCAGGGCAAAAATAAAAGTCTGAAGAAAAAACCTAAACATTAGATGTAATCCGCAAGTGACAGGCGCGATAGCCGGGATGTTAGGGTATACAGGGTTTCCAGTTGTGTTTGTGCCGCCTGAAGCTCTGTTGCTGTGCTGTACGGATCGACTTCCAGAAGACCGGCGCGCGAAATTTCCAACACGTTGGTTTCAGTATTATTGCGCACCGACGCCTGTTCGATTTGGGCCTCGGAAACGCCAATCCCGGTGCGAATATTCAAAACGGCATTTTCTGCTGAAAGCAGGGTTTGTCCGGAATATGAAATAAGCGCAGCTTGTTCTGTCAGATTGCTGGACAGGGCCCCCTGGTGAACCAAAGATGCCGTGGCAAGGCCTTTCAGGCTTTCGCGAATTGCGTTGTGATCGGCCCGGACGGCAAGGTCAGTTGTTTCGTTTGGCCCGATGTCCAAAGGCGCAACGTCGTTAACCGCACCGTCATAGGCAACCGTGTCGAATCCGCCGCCTGGGGCAAACCACGTGTCGACAACAGACTGGATGCCAGCGGCTGTGGTTTCGGCTGCGATCGCGACATTTAGCGCATCAAGGATGATGTCTGGGTCCGCCATGGCGATCCTATCGGTTGCAGTTCCTGAAAACAGACTGCGCCCCGCGACCTGGGTGTTTAAGGCCGACAACACGGCTTCGAACTTTTGATGTGCGTCTGCCGCTGCTGGGGTAATCATATGGATGTGACCGGAATCACTTGCCATGATTAAATCCGGTGCCGCATCTGATACATAGCTCTGCACCGTTTCTAGGGCGTTCTGCATGGTTGTTGCCAGCAAAGCGGCTTCGGAATTGGCCGTTTTATACGCATTTAGCGCTGTCAGCGACCTGTCGATGCTGGCGACTGGTGAAAAATCGCCCCTTAGGCGTCCGGCGACATCCTGAACTTGACCGCTGGTAAGTTCCAGTGACAACTGGTTCATCTTTGTTTTAAGGCTTGAGTTATAGCGGTTCATCAGAAAACTTTGTGACAGATCCCCGACCGATAAAAAGTTAGGCATTTATAATCCAATCAGCATTTGAATCAGTTCATCAGCCGTCTGAAGAACCCGGGCGTTGGCGGCATAGGCCTGTTCTACCAAAAGCAGTTCCTGCATTTCTCGGTCGGTATCGACACCGGCCTGTAGTTCCATGTTCTTAAAGGTTTCGAACTGAACGTTGGCATAAGTAACATCCGCTTCTGCAGCTTGGCGGGAGGTCCCAAATTCTGACAGTAAATCGGACACAAGCGTCGTCATTCCCCGAGCTCCGGAAGAAAATGATCCGGAAGCCATGACTTCTGGTGCCTGAAGTGCAGAGGCCAAGCGTTGCAGTTGCGAGGCGTTGCCAACATTTCCGGGAACGATCGCACCAAGGCCATCACGTAATCGTCTGATTTCACCGCCGTTCTGAGGATCGGCCAGTGGGTTGATCTGTAATCGTGCGGATAAGCCGAGTTCATCTGCAGCAGAAAAAGCTGTTCCGGAATCTGTAAAAATTCCTGCATCCCCTGGACTCAACGTTGGGTCTGTTGATGGCGACTGAAAACGTTCGACCAGATTTCGTGCAACAGCATCCAGTTGTGATTGTGCTTCGATCGCCAATTCATCCCGGACTTCGAAATTTGCAATGAGGGACCCGCCACGCAATAGACTGTGTCCGGAACTTGTATCCGCAGGGATGCCATTCACAGTTAACCCAGACAACAGACCAGTGGTTGTCATGTCCGGAGTGATGGTACTGGTTTCTTGGAAGCCAAATTCGGTGGCTTTTCCATCCAAAAGAACAGTGCCAGCTGTCGTAAACAGTGCCACCGTGCCATTATCACGGGGAACTTGGCGAATGGGCACAATCGATGATAATCCATCGATAAGCCTTTGCCGCTGATCCTGAAGCGCCGCCGCATCAAGACCGCGTGCCTGCGTTGCTGCAATCGAGATGTTGATGTCTCGAATATTTTGGAGCCCTTCATTAAGCTGTTTTACATCACGCGCAATCCCGTGATCCGCTTCTTCACGTAATGTCTGAACCTGATCAGAAGCTGATTTCAGATGCTGTGTGATACCTTGGGCTTCGTTCAGCACGTCGTTCAGTCGGGGTTCGGAATCTGGCCGACTTGCAGCGGAAATCAATGCGGCTTCCAAATCAGCGATACGTCCAGAAAGTGAACCCGCTTCTTCAGGGGATCCGATCGCATTTTCCACACTGGCGAAAAAAGAGGATCGTTTAGTGCTTTCACCCAGACTTGCGTCTGCAAGACGCCTGTCCTGAATGACGCCATTGTCAATCAGCCGGGTAACTCCGTCGATGCGAACACCGGCACCGCCACCTGCGACCGTCGCGGCAGAAACATCCAGCTGCCGAACGCCGTATCCTTCGGTGTTTGCATTGGCGATGTTGGACGAAACGATCTCGGCCCGCCGGGATGTGGCGTTTAGGCCGGATAGGGCATTGGCGATTGAACCGGTGATGCTCATGGGGAATCCTGGTTACCTTTCTGGTCCGGGATCTGTGGTTTATCGTTTGATGTTGGTTGTCTCCTGCAACATCTCATCCACAGTTTGGATTACTTTTGCGTTGGAAGAATATGCGCGCTGGGTCTGGATCAGGGCGGTCAGTTCGCCCGCGACATCGGTGGTTGAACCTTCCCGAGCATATCCAGAAACTGCGCCAGTGGGGCCATCACCCGCGTCCCACAGGAAAAAAGAGCCACTGTTTGGGGAAACCTGGTAAGCCTGATTGTTCATTGCGATCAGATTGTTCGGACTAGGTACATCAACCAGCGGAACCTGATAAAGACGTCGGATAAAGCCGGTGTCATACGTTGCATTGATAAAACCATTTTCGTCAATTTCCACAGATGTCAGGTTCCCCACTGGGGAGCCGTCTTTGGTAATCGACGTTGGCGCAAAGCTATCAGACAGTTGGGTCAGACCATTTGTATCCCCCAGTTGACCGATCGTGACAGTCAATGGACCGCCGTCAACGGTCAGGGCCAGTGCACCGGTTGCGGGGTTATATGCACCGCCGGAATTCACGGTAACTGAAGACAGGGTGCCGCCGTTTGCCTGGCTGTCATCAAATGAGATGGTGTAATTCCCGATGCTTGCCCCTGCTTGCGCGGAATCGGTGATTTCCATGGTCCAAGTGTTGGAAAAGCCCGTTGTGGGCGGTGTTGGAATGGTCGGGGTGAAGGTAATGTCCAGGGTTTCAGACGTCCCCAAATTGCCGAAATATTCGACCGATAAAGGGAGCGCAGTTCCGGGCATTCCAACCTCGGTCTCAGTTGCAGGAAGATTTACCCCGAGATTCATCTGGGTTGTTGGATCCCCCGCCGTCTGATTCGAGTTGATTCTTACCGGCTCCAACCCGGCGGAAGTGTCTCGCGGGAATGTGTCTATTGATCCGTCAGCATTTGCGGGAACCCCCAAAAGAACCAAACCGGATTTTGTGCGTAGAATGCCATCGGCATCAGTGTGAAATGATCCGGTGGTTGTCATCATCAGGGGCTGATCGCCGGAAGTGGCACCCACGGATGTGGTGGTTGTCACAGGCAACATTCCCCGTCCGGCAATGGCGATGTCCATGGCATTGGATGTTGAAACAATCGGGCCTCGCTCTTCAACCAACCGGGTGGTGCTTGCGCGCACGCCGCCCGCGGAATATGTGCCGGATGAAGAACTTTGTGTAATTACAAAGGAATCAAAATCCGCCATGGCACGCTTGTACCCAAAGGTGTTGGAGTTCGCGATATTGTCTGAAATCGTCGCAAGTTTCGTGGCATTGGCGAATAACCCGGCCACGCCTGCGTTGAGAGATGAAGATATAGTCATGGTGCGCCTTTCTGCTGCATCAATCCCTGTGTTTGATCCATCTATAATGACCGCAGCTTAACAAGCGGCTAACAGCGACAAAAATGAGTGATTTATCTGTGTACTATTGCTGGTTCGACCGCAAAAGAATGAGTTCCAGTCGGTTATTTCGCGGTGACATAGGATCAAGGGCGATTAGTTTTCTGTCGGCGAAACCCGAAACTCTCTGGGTGCGTTCCGGCGCGAAACCCGTATCTTCCATCAATTCACGCATAGAAGATGCGCGTGCAGATGACAGTTCCCAGACGGGGCTGTTCGCCAGCACCACCGGATGCGCTCGGATATGGCCGTTGATTGCGAGGTTGTTTTCAACCAATGCAAAGACACGTTGCATTATCGCAGCAATTTCAATGAGAACATCAGTTGGCACAGCGCTGTTCCCCTGAAACAGAGGTTCACCTGGCGTGTCAAAAATTTCGACGATTAGTCCTTCGTCAGTTACCTTGGTCAATACGTGTTTCAAGGGGTTATCCATGGCAAGGCTTTCACCGCCATTGCCGGAAAGTTCCTCCAGAAGACGTTGAATTTCTTCTTCCTCAACGGCACCTTCTTCAACCGCAGCGCCCTGGGCATCACCAACAGTGGCACCGGCAGCGGCGTCTTCGGATGACGGCGCCGCGATGGATCCACCGGTGCCATTTTGCGCCAGTGTTTCTTCTGTGAAAACGGAATCGCCACCACCTATTCCATCCCCCCCACCTGAGACGCGGTGAACAGGTATTGTAGGACTGAAATAATCTGCGATACCTTTGCGTTGTTTTTCAGTGGTCGCATTTAAAAGCCACATCAGCATGAAAAACGCCATCATCGCCGTAACAAAGTCAGCATAGGCAACCTTCCAGGCCCCCCCATGGTGGCCGTCTCCGCCCCCCTTTTTGACTTTTTTGATAATTACGGGGGCCAACCCATCCGTACTCATCTTACCACCTCACTTTTACCCAAGATAAGGTGTAGCAGCTTCGGATGAAGTGGTGATTAACAGTTAAAATTGAGGGTAAAGTTCGACGGTGTTTACCGAATTGTTGACTGGAGTAAGGTCAGAGCGGTCTGTCCTGAAGAGGCCTGGGCACTGAAATTTTGCGCTTCGCTGCGGATCAGGAAGTTTCGGATCAACTTTTCCCGAAGCTCAGGGTCAGCGAACTGTTCAATGGTATCGGTTCCGAAATCCCGGGAGGCACGGTCCCGAAAAATGTCCAGCTGTTTGTCCAGATCAAGTGCCGCGAAACTAGAGGGCATGCCAAAAGCCGTATCAAATACTTGCCGCATTGGGGCGCTTCCCATCATGGAATACCATTTGGCGGTGTCTGAAATACTGCGCGAAGCTAATTGTTCAAGATCGCGTTCAATGCCAAGAGCCAGCCGCATGCTGCTGTCCTGATCTCCCACTGCGATTTCAAATTTGTTGTCCATGAAGGAAGATGTAATTTCTGTGGGGAAATCGGATAGTTGTGTGCGTGGGATATCAAAATCACCAAAGCCAAACGCTTGTGCGAAATCAAGATAACGTTTGTCAGCAAGCCTGTTGGCGAGGCTGGAAGTATCCAATGTGTCGCTTTCCAGAATTTGCTGAATGAAAGCTTTGCTGTTGATGTCCTCTTCCAGACCAAACGCACCAAGGGCCACCTCAAGCAGCTGGCGGTCATTCACCAGTTGCTCGGCTGTTTGTATCGAGGCGATATTTTCAGTGAAATTCTTCACCTGCCGCGTTATCTGAGATCCCTGTTCAAAGCTTGCCTGTTGCTGTTCCAGGGTTCGGGACAGGAAGGTCCAGCCGGGATATCCGGAAAAGGGAAGGACAGGTTGGAAGGTCATTGAAATTTCGCGGCATGATTGGCCAGCAACCGGTCTTCCCGGGGCAGCAATGTGCGCAAGGATTTTAACCCCTGATAAAACTGATCTGATACGATCGCGTCCGTCGCATGGGTGAGCTGCCGGCGACTGTCATCGTCGGTGAATACCTGACTAAGCTGTTCAATCCCACGGATTAACTGCAGTTTTGCTTCGTCTTTTTCTGCGTCACCTGACAGGATCAACTGTAGAATATAGCAGACACGTTTCACAGGAGTCTTAGCGTCCTCGGGGTGAATAGCATCCCGAAGGCGCAGAATATTTGCATTGGGTGTGATGATTGACAGCTTTGATCTGCGATCCCCATTTTCTATCACAGCGCCATTGATCAGTACGCGTTCGCGCGGGGCAAGTTTAAGGACAAGGCCACTCATTTCTGACCATCCTGGGCCCGCAGGCCGCGCATAATTGCGGTGTTTATATCAATAAGAGCTGTCAGGCTGGCATCACCACGCAATACTTTGCTGCTGTGCTGCGTTGTAAACTCGGCCAGGCTGAAAATCCGGGCGCGCAGATCCACGGGCAGTGCATTGTCATCGGCGACCACAGCAGAAGCCAGTCGTGACCAGAGCTGCCGGTTGTCGTGAATAGCGTGTGCGATTTCGGGGATGTTCTGTGGATCGCGTGCGGCCGCGAACATTAACTTGCGTGTGACGTCCGCGAAAGCTTCGTATTCATTCGCACTTGGGGTGCGGATTGTGGAAGCATTTGAGCCGGAGTAAGCCGTTTTGGCCATGTGATATGCGTTCACGTCATTTCCTTCCAATGACAGCAACATTCAATGCACGGATTTTTCCGTGACTACAGATGAAGGGGCCCGGGGAGGGGCCCCTTCGTGTTCATGCCGATTAACGGAACAGGGACAGAATGGACTGTGGCGCCTGGTTGGCAATCGACAGGGATTGCACGCCAAGCTGTTGTTGAACCTGAAGGGCCTGCAGTCTGGTAGATGCCTCTTCCATATTGGCATCTACCATGGTCCCGATCCCGGATTTCAGGGAGTCGGTCAGTTTACTAATGAAACTGGATTGAGTTTCAATCCGGCCCTGAGCAGAACCAAGTGCCGCCGCCGAGTCAATGGATGTGTTGATCAACGTTTCGATATTTGCCAAAGCTGCATTCGCGGATTCATTTGATCTGACATCAATATTGTCTAGGCCAAATAAGCCGCCAGAAGCCGTTCCCCCATCACCGGCAGCCGTGGCGAGGGTTTTATCCGTGCCGCTGTTGTCAATTTTGAGGCTTGCCTGGCCCGTAGTGGAATCGATGGACACCTGGGTGGAAATCCCATCAATATTCGCACTGTCGATAGCTGTTTTCAGGCCGCGTGCAACATCCGAAAAGTTTTCGCCTTTACCAGCGGTATAGAAATAGGCAGTGCCGCCGACCGAAGCCTGATAGCTGTTTCCTTCCTGAGGCGCAGCTGCTGTGCTGAAAAAGACCTCTTCGGCGCGTTGGTCAATTGTGCTGGCTTCAGTTGTGGTTACACCCGTTGCGACCCCGTTCTCTGTGTGAACGTAACTGTTCCCTGTACCGGTTCCGACAATGCCTGCGTCGTCGACTGCGATATCAACGCTTTCGAATGAACGTGTCGACACCATCGTGATTTGGGCTGTACCAGTTGCGGTAAAGGTTAGGCCATCCAGGTCTAGGGCCTGAAGACCCGACAGCAATCCGTCGCGGATGTCTGCTGCGGTTGTATCATCCACTGAGGAGGCAAAGCTAACTGTTTGTCCGGCCACAGTGATAGAAGACGCATCGCCGTCATCCCAGTCGCCGGCAAGTTCCACAATTGAGGTGCTTCCGGTTGCCGAAAGGGTTGCGCCACCATAGGTTCCGCCAGCCGCTGCATCCAGAATCTGACCTGACAGATCTGTACCACCAGATCCTACACCATTGGTCCCGGCAGATGTGCTGAGATCTTGACGGTTCACTGTGATGTTGCTGGCGTTCACAACGCCGTTGCCCTGTCGATCAAGAGACGACAGGATGTTCACATCTTCTGTTCCCTTCAACAGGTTCAGCCCGTTGAACTGAGCCGCTTCAACAATAGATGTGACCTGGCCGGTCAGCGCTTCAATATCGGTTTGGATTTTTTCGCGGTCGACGTTTTGTTCCTGCGCGGCGACGACTTTACCTTTGATCTGGGTCAGAAGATCGGTCACGGTTTCGGTCGCGGATCGGGCCACGGTGATTGTACTTTCGCCAAGGGCGAGACTGTCGGAAATTGCGTTAAACCCTGCCACGTCTGACTCCATCGTTTTAGAAATCGCCCAGATTGCGGCGTTATCTTTCGCGGATTCGATGGACTTACCGGTAGAGATTTCCGATTGTGTTTTATTCAGGTTGTCGTTGATAGAATTCAGTGTCTGCAGCGCGACCATGGCGCTGGTATTTGTGAGAATACTTGACATAATGCTGTTCCTTACTCCAATCGGCGCTTTTGCACCGAGCTATATAACCCGCCCCAAGTGACGGCATTGATGTCATTTTGACCGAACCTGTGCGCCAACACAGATCGCCCCTTCTGAGGTAGGGATAAATTGGGCATGAAGTGCTAAGACATTCCTAAGCTGTGTGATCTAGGCGCGGGAACTTACGGAAAGTTTTATCAAAATCATTTGGATATCCCGTCGGATGTGCAAAATATGTCTTTAAAACAAGACAGACCCGGGTTTTACGCCGGGCCTGTTGATCTTCGGTTTTATGTTGGAAACCCTCCTAGAACGCCAATCCAATGGAAACACCGTCCTGAATGACCGCCGGATCATAGGCCTTGCGCGCAAAAACTTCGCGCACCATGGGTTCAAAATATTCCAGCGGCTTCATCGGATAATCCGGGTCAAAGGCGCTTTGGTCCCAGCGTTCACAGAATGTGGCGCAGGTCTGAAAACAAGGGTGGTCTTTGAATTCATCCCGTGCGTTTTCATCCCAGTTATAATGTCTGGCATAATAGAGCATCTGGAAAATCCCGTGATGTTCGATGCACCAGGAGACTTCCCAGCGGACAAAAGGGCGGATCACTTCGGCGGAAAACCGGTCGTGGTTCTGAGGTGCAAGACCATCCCCGATATCATGCAAAAGCGCGGCGACAACCCAGTCGATATCAACGCCATCTGCTTCGGCACGGGTGGCGGATTGTAACCCATGCTGAAGACGGGTGATTGGATAGCCTTCAAGCGAAACTTCACCCTGGCGACGCATTTCATCCATCACGCGATTCGCAGTTAAAGCATGATAGGGTTTCTCAAGTTCCGCCAGTTTCAGATATTCTTCTTTTGTGCCGTCTTTCATCTGGGTGAATGAGACTTTGTAGTCCTGATCCGCTTGCGTCATGCGCTGGCTTCCTTTCCTGCATAAAGTGATACGTCGTGCTGGGCACCTGCTGTCAGAGTGGCCTGTTGATCTGTCAGGATCTTGTCATAAAGCGACAGATCTGCCGGGGTGAACAGGCCGCGGGGGCCCGCAATGTTAACCCATCCCCGGGCCGCATCTGCGCCGCGTACCAACATGGCGTAATCGCGCCCTGGCAGTCCATCCCGGACTTCAGGCGTGACATAACGAATTGCAAGGCCGATACGCCGATCATCAGACCGATTGGGGCCAGATGCATGGAAACACCGCCCATGATGCAAAGACATCTCACCCGGTTTTAAAGGGCCGGCAACCGCGTTGTTTTCATCAATCCCCGCAATTTGCTGACCGCGCGACAAAAGGTTGTTCTCATCCTGGGTGTCTTCATGGCTGACAATGCCGTTTTTATGGCTTCCCGGAATGAAACGCATACACCCGGCTTGTTCGGTGACGTCACTTAAGGCGACCCAAGCGGTGACTTCGTCGTTGGTTTCCCCCATGCCCCAATATGTGATGTCCTGATGCCAGGATACGGTTTTTTCAGTGTTTGCTTCTTTGATGAACAACTCAACCGACCACACCAACAGATTTTCCCCAAGGATGGTTTCAACCGCGTCCAGGATAGCGGGGGTGCGGGCCAGTTCCGCCAGCAGGGGAATGACAACGTGACCATTGACGCGGAAATATTGGTTCAGCGATTGGCCATTGGCCCCGGCGTGATGCTGGGCTTCCAGCGTTTCGATCTTGTCGCGCAGATGCGCCACCTCATCTGCGCAAAACACAGGAACATTGCAGACATATCCGTGGTTTTCATAGTGGGTTTGCTGTTCCGGGGAAAGATTTTCAGGCATGAAGCGGGTCCTTGTATATGCGACCCTGATATCTGGGACCGATTGCTGTCCGTTTTCCAGAAATAGTTCTTGCGGCTGAGGATAAGCTAAGCTTAGCCTTCACCATGTCTGATACCCGGATCCCCTCTCTCAACTGGTTGCGCGTTTTTGAAGCGGCTGCGCGTAATGAAAGCTTTGCCCGCGCGGCAGAACGCCTGAACATGAGCGCCCCTGCCGTCAGCCAGCAAATCCGTGCCCTAGAAGACCATCTGGGGCGCAAATTGTTTGAACGGGGCGCACGCGATGTCCGGCTGACGCCTGCCGGGGCCGCCTTTTTGCCGGTGGTACAGCATTCCCTGGCCTCTGTTGAAACAACCGCTGCTGCACTGTTTGGGGGACAAAGTCAGGCGAGGATAACGCTCCAGGCGGTCACTTTACTTGCGATGAGCTGGCTGCCCGCACATCTTGTAGCATTTGAGGCCGAAAATCCCGGTATTCGTGTGAATGTTATTACAGGGGAAAGCCTTGCGGATTTCAGAACCATTCTGCCGGGTCGCGAACCTGATCTGCAAATCGGTTTTGGATCCGTGACAGATTTTGCCGATACGGCGGAACCATTTCTGAACGAAACACTGCATGTGGTCGCGCGCCCCGAACTGATCGCACAGGTGAAAACGGCGGCAGATCTGACGAAATTCAGCCTATTTGAGGTGGAAGCACATCGTTCTGGTTGGCATCAACTACTGACATTATTCCCAGATGTGGATCTTCGGCTGATGGATTTCAGAATGGTGGATTCAACGCCTTTTGCTCTGTCACTTGCAGCACAGGGTCTTGGGTTTGCGCTGGCCCGTGCGCCCGCCAGTGATCAGATGGTCGCTGCGTTGGGGTTGGAATATTGCCAGATCTTTCCGCAGATATCTGGTGTGCAAAGGTACTTCTTTTTATCTCCGGGAGGCGGGGCCTTGCCGCGGCACGCCGCAAAGCTAAAGACCTATCTGACATCTGCAATTGTCTGATATTACAGATGTATTCAGTCCCCCAGAAATGAAAAGCCCCGCGATAACATCACGGGGCTTTATCATGGGGCTTTGAAATTTATGCCGCTGGTTTACGACGACGCGGGCGACGTGGTTTGCCACCTGTGCCACCTGGTTTGCCGCCGCCAGGTTTCTGACCCTGGGACCGACCACCGCCGCCACCGCCACCATTGCGGCCACCGCCACCGCCGCCGTGGCGACGTGGTTTATGCTTGCCCAGGCCACCGCGGGGTTCTGGCTTTTCTTCCTGTGGGCGTGCGCCGCCGATCACAGGGATCTCGATCTTCATCAGCTTTTCAATCGCGCGCAGATAGCCGATTTCAGTGCCGGCACAAAAGGCAATCGCATCGCCATCACGGCCCGCACGTGCGGTCCGACCAATGCGGTGCACATAGTTGTCGGCAACTTCTGGCAGCTCATAGTTATAAACGTGGCTCACGCCGGGAATATCGATCCCGCGCGCCGCAACATCGGTTGCGACCAGAATGCGGATCTCGCCTGATTTGAAATCACGGATCGCTTTGTCGCGCTGGTTCTGGGATTTATTGCCGTGGATAGACGCGGCTTTGAAACCATCTGCCTCAAGGCTTTTCTTCAGTTTCTCAGCACCGTGTTTCGTACGGGCGAATACCAGTGAAATCCCATCTGGGTCTTTGCGCAGATATTCTTTCAGCAGCTCGGTTTTGTTTTCCTTGGCACAGTAATGCAGGGTCTGGCGAACTTTATCCGCAGCCTTGCCAGGAGGGGCAACTTGAACGCGTTTTGGGTTGGTCAAATAGGCCTTGGAAATTTCTTCCATTGTTTTCGGCATGGTGGCAGAGAACAGCAAAGTCTGACGTGGTGTGCCCAGCATTGGCGCAATTTTACGCAGGGAATGGATGAACCCCATATCCAGCATTTGGTCGGCTTCGTCCAAAACAAGATAAGTCGCGCTATCAAGGAACAAGGCGCGGCGATCCATCAGGTCGATCAGACGGCCAGGTGTCGCAACAAGGATATGCGTACCTTTGTCGAGCTTCTTGATCTGGTTGTTGATGGACACACCACCCACAACAGTCACAACGCGAATGGGCGTGCCCTGGGTGTATGTGGTGATGTTCTCAGCGATCTGGTTCACAAGTTCGCGGGTTGGCGCAAGGATCAGCGCTTTGATCTGCTTGGGGCCCGGTTTGCCGTGTTCGCGCATCAGGCGGTTGATCAAAGGCAGACCAAAAGCAGCGGTTTTCCCGGTGCCGGTTTGCGCCAGACCAATCATGTCATGACCTTCTAGGATCAGCGGGATGGCTTTTTGCTGAATTGGGGTCGGTGATTTATAGCCAGCGGCGGAAATTGCAGCCATCAGCTTTGGGGTGAAATCCATATCCGCAAACTGCGGACCTTTTGGTGTGTTATCTTCGGTCAAAGCATGACCCTTTCATATGTCGGGCCAGAGCAGCCCAAAAGAAACAGGCATCCCCAAAACGGAAATGCCAGCGCTATGTGTCATACACAAAGCGCGCGGATTGCGGATGCAGCGGCGCGATATGCGCTCTGCCAGACCCCCGCGTGATTTGGGAACTGTCGTGGAATTCTGTGCCTGCTTCTGCCAGTTGACCGGCGGCTGCTCACGCGGCAGCGGGCAGGGACATGGGGCATATGGGGGCTGCGTGGCCTTTTGTCAATCCTCAGACCGTAGCATGTGACCGTGCGCGGGTCCTGGTTGGTGTTAAGATGTTTCTGGGCATTCTTCCCCTGATCGCGATCTTCCGGGCAACATTTGCCGGGAACCATAGTCGGATGATGGGGCCTGCAAAGGTCTTGAGAAATCGATTGATTTGAACCCTGCGCCCGAACCGGTGCAGG
Source organism: Halocynthiibacter sp. (assembly GCF_049608145.1). Lineage (NCBI taxonomy): Bacteria > Pseudomonadati > Pseudomonadota > Alphaproteobacteria > Rhodobacterales > Paracoccaceae > Halocynthiibacter > Halocynthiibacter sp. Next base: position 79,024 of record NZ_JBMYXF010000002.1, on the reverse strand, counting down.
TTCCGTATATATCCGCATCGGGCGGCCGCCTCTTTTATCTGAATACTGATCTGATCAGGTTACAGACGATACAAATCAGGCAGAACAGGTTGAAACATCAAATCACACCGCCGGGAAAACTCCGCGCGGTGGTTTTGCTGTGGGTTTTGTCGTGGTCGATTATGGTCGTGGTTGATTATGCCCGGCGGCTGCGCAGCACAGTATATAGACCGCTGGCCACAATCAGGGCACTGCCGGCAATTGTCCAAGCATCGGGGTTTTCACCGAACACCAGCATCCCGATGATCATCGCAAAGATCAACCGTGTGTAGCGGAACGGGGACACGACGGACACTTCCCCCATGCGCATAGCGCTGGTCAGGGCGGAATAAGCGATGACACCGATCACGGACGCGACAACGACATAGATCAGCGTCAACAGATCCGGCATCACAAATCCACCTGTATACGGCGCGGCGATACAGCCCGCGATCACCAGCACGGTGAAACCACTGACCCCCAGTTGCGCGTTGGTCATCGTGGCGGGGCTGGCCCGTGTCGCCAGATCGCGTCCGGCAAAGCCAATGGTGCCCAAAAGGGCAAACAGGGATGTCAGCTGAAGCCCTTCCGGCCCAGGGCGCAATATCAGAAGAACACCAAGAAAACCGACCAACATTGCGATCCAACGCCTTGCGCCCACGACCTCAGAGAAAATCACAATCGCACCTAGGGACACAAACAACGGGGTTGCCTGTAAAATCGCCGAGGCTGTGGAAAGTGATGCCAAAGCGATCGCCAGCGTGAAAAACAACCGTCCACTGATCTCAAAACCAGCGCGCCATAACATCGGTTTAGATCGCCATTGCGGATGGATCAAAGCTTCGCCGTTCATGCGCCCCATCGCGGCAAAAATCACCCCGCCGAACAACCCAAACAGAATCAACGCCTCACCCACAGGGATCATCGTGGTGGCTTTTTTCAGGAACATGTCTTCAATGGCAAAGCACGCCATTGCCAGCACCATAAACAAGCTGCCTTTTGTGTTGTTCATTGCAATGCCCCAGTTTCATAAGGTGTTTGTTCACTTTTCGCCGACCTTAATGTGTTCAATGGGCGCAGCAAGCGAATAAAACCGCCTCTTCCATGCGCGCGGGGTTTGCGCTATGACGCTTCTCGCCCGCTAGGGGTAAACAAAGAGGAGTCCCGTGATGGGGTATAAAATTGCTATCGTAGGCGCCACAGGCAATGTGGGTCACGAAATGCTGAACATTCTGGCTGAACGCCAGTTTCCTGTAGATGAGATCGTGGCACTTGCAAGCCGCCGGTCCCTCGGATCCGAGGTCAGCTTTGGCGATACCACACTCACGACCAAGGACCTTGATACCTTCGATTTCGCGGGCTGGGACATGGCCCTGTTTGCGGTTGGTTCCGAAGCCACCAAAATCTACGCACCCAAAGCCGCTGCGGCCGGGTGTCTTGTGATCGATAACTCATCTTTGTATCGCTATGATCCAAAGATCCCTCTGATCGTACCTGAGGTAAACCCAGAAGCGATTGCCGATTACAAAAACAAAATGATCATCGCAAACCCCAACTGTTCCACAGCGCAGATGGTTGTGGCGTTGAAACCTTTGCATGATCGCGCCCGCATCAAACGCGTTGTGGTCAGCACCTATCAATCCGTGTCCGGCGGCGGCAAAGAAGCCATTGATGAGCTTTGGGATCAGACCAAATCCATCTACAACCCGACCGACAACAAACCACCAAAGAAATTCACCAAACAGATCGCTTTCAACGTGATTCCACACATCGACGTCTTCATGGAGGATGGGTCGACCAAGGAAGAATGGAAGATGGTTGTCGAGACGAAGAAAATCGTCGATCCAAACATCAAAGTCACCGCGACCTGTGTGCGCGTGCCTGTGTTTGTTGGCCACTCTGAAGCCGTGAACATCGAATTTGAAGATTTCTTGGACGAAGACGAAGCCCGCGACATCCTGCGCGAAGCACCTGGCGTGATGGTCATCGATAAACGCGAAGATGGTGGTTATGTGTCCCCGATCGAATGTGTTGGCGATTTCGCAACTTTCATCAGCCGCATTCGCCAGGACAGCACCGTTGAAAACGGCCTAAACCTGTGGTGCGTATCCGACAACCTGCGCAAAGGCGCGGCGCTGAACGCTGTGCAAATCGCGGAACTTTATGGTCGCGAGATCCTGAAAAAAGGCTGAACCGCTTTTTCGCATGAATTGAAAAGGCCGGGTATCTCCCGGCCTTTGTCATGTCTGGCTGGCGGTGTGCATATCACGCGGGGTAGCCGTATTCTCCCATCAGGAAACAGATGCTTTTGTTGATCCTTTGTAAATCCTTGGTCGCAGCCATCACATTTTTCCGTGCAGTTGCCTGTTCCGGAATGCTGTGTTCCTCCCGATGAGCAAAGCTCTTGATTGCGTCTGGTTTAATCTCGGCTGACGGATCAAAGCTGTACAGACAATGGCTCAGTTGATTGCGCTTTTTCCGAATGCCCTGCAGGCGTTTGACGACGGTCAGAATGTCTTCCCGTTCTGCCGGAGGGATCACTTTTTGCTCTGACAACTGCCTGACCAGTTCCAGGCGATTGCTTGCACCTGATTGGTTTTGAAAGAAAATCGCAGCCGTTCTCAGGTCGGTTTTGGATAGTCCGGCGATGAGATGAATTAACAATCCCTCCGCCCGGGTCCATTCATGATTTAGTTTGCCGACCAGTTGGATAAAGCCATCGTTGCTTGTTGATTTTGCGGGCGCCATAGAAATGTACTGCCTTCTAAACATACCGTTAGTGTCATTGTCTGCAACGATCCCTGAAGGTTCCCGTTACTGACGACTATACTGAGATCTGAACAGCAATTCGCGGCCACCTACAGGAATGGGGCGGGCATTCAGATATACAAATCGGTCTTGGCTTTGTTTTATGTGTATAACATATTTTTGGAAAAAGTTCTAATCCCCGCTGTAAACACTTCGATCAGGGGAAATGCAAAATGCCCAGGACGGATCCTCGGCATTGAATGTGATCAACGATCTGACGTCTCGTCTAGACAGCTGAAAATTCGTTTGTCGCGGGATCGTAGCATTCCAACCCGCCATTGCCGATGTCATTCCACAGACCATGGATCGACAAATCTCCGGCCTTCACGGCTTCTGCTACAAATGGAAAGCCCATCAGGTTTTCAAGCGATACCAGAACAGCTTCTTTTTCCAGCGCGGTGCGGCGTTCGGCTTCATCCTGAATATCTTTGACACGTTCATAACCGGGGCGCAGAATATCCATCCAACGACCCACAAAGCTGGTGGCTTCTTCCAGTTCCGGCGCATGGCCTTCACACATGTCATGACAGCCCGCCACACCACCACAGCTGGAATGCCCAAGGACAATCACATGGGCAACTTTCAATGCGTTGACCGCATATTCAATCGCGGCGGATGTACCGTGGTGATCGCCATCCGGCGCATAGGGCGGGATCAGGTTGGCGATGTTACGGTGAATGAAAAATTCGCCCTGTTCTGCCCCAAAGATAGAGGTCACATGCACGCGCGAATCGCAGCAGGAAATGACCATTGCACGTGGATGCTGACCTTCGGACGCAAGGCGGCGATACCAGGCTTTATTATCTTCATAAGCGGTTGCTTTCCAGCCGTGATAGCGCTGGGCAAGATAACCTGGCAAAAGCTTGGCGTGTTTCATTCGTACCTCATCTGGATTTGAATTTCACAGGGTTCCGATCTTTTACGCGAGAGTTGCGCACAATTCGAGCGAAAATTCCGTGATGCATCAACCTTTTCGTAGGGTTTTATGTGTTCAATGATCAGATGCGTGGGGGCGCTTTGGGAAAAAGGCGAAGAAAATGGTGGTTACAATTTTACGCCAGAACGAAAGTCCTGGACTTGATCCGGACCGGATGACAGAACTTTACGTCCAGCTTGGGGAAGCGGGGGCTGAAGATGTGATCTGCCGTGCGATGGAAGAACTGGCAACAAAACTAGCCGACATTCACGAAGTTCAGGTGATCGCGGATCAACATGTATTGCAGCATTCTGCGCGCAGTGTTGCAGAACTTGCTGGGAAAATTGGCCTGACAGGCCTGTCACGGGTGGCGCTTGATGTTGATTATTGCCTGAATTTTAATGATCCAGCGGCACGGGCTGCAACAATGGCGCGTATGATCCGCATCGGTGAAAAATCCCTGACGGCTGTTTGGGATTATCGTGATCTGTCGGTCTGACGCCATTCATAAACCCCGGAAAGGCACATCTTTCGCCTTGCGGCTTTGCACGGCTCCGGCCAATCTGACTGCATTCACTCAGAGAGGCCCGCATGTCCCTTCAGTTCAGCACAGAAAAAAACGCAAACCCCCTGTATATTCTTGAATCCGATGCATTGCCGTCGTTCCTGGATACACTGCCCGAAGCGCAGAAAAACTGGGCTGATGCATCCGGTTTTTCAGCGAAGTTGGGCACGTTTCTGGTTTTGCCAGGCCCAGATGGGCGACCTGCAGGTGCGATTGCCGGTTATGGGGATGCATCAAAACGCCGCCGCGGTCGCTTTCATCTTGCCCAGCTGGCTGTGAAATTACCTGCAGCGTCATGGAAAATTGCAACCGAACACAGCCAGGACATGCTGGAAGAAACTGCACTGGGCTGGTTGTTGGCCGGATATCAGTTCAACCGTTACAAATCAGCGGGGGCTGCGAAAGCCAGATTATGCGCACCAGATGGTGTTGATGCTGCGCGGATAGAGGCAATTGCTGCGGGCGAGGTGCTGACACGGGATCTGATCAACACACCGGCAAGCGACATGGGCCCTGCGGAATTGGAACAGGCGGCGCGTGACCTTGCACAGGATCATCAGGCCGAAATTTCAGTCATTTCTGGTGATGATCTGCTGACTGAAAACCTGCCCATGCTGCATGATGTCGGGCGGGCGTCTTCCCGCGCGCCGCGCCTTTTGGATCTACATTGGGGCGACAGCGGCCCTTCCCTTGTTCTTGTGGGCAAAGGCGTGTGTTTTGATACCGGGGGGCTGAACCTGAAACCGGGTTCGTCTATGGGTTTGATGAAGAAAGATATGGGCGGGTCTGCGGCCGTGTTGGGGCTTGCGCATATGATCATGGCTTTGGATCTAAAACTGCGTCTGCGCGTGTTGATCCCCGCTGTGGAAAATTCAGTTTCCTCAAACAGTTATCGGCCTCAGGATATTCTGACCTCTCGTAAAGGGCTGACGGTTGAGATCAATAATACAGATGCCGAAGGGCGCCTTGTACTGGCGGATGCATTGACGCTGGCGGATGAAGAAAAACCGGATCTGATCATTTCTATGGCCACTCTGACAGGGGCGGCCCGTGTTGCGGTGGGGCCGGATATGGTGCCGTTTTATACGGACGATAATGAAACGGCCTGGCGTCTTGCCCAATCAGGCGAAAAAGTGTGCGATCCACTTTGGCGGATGCCTTTCCATGACCCATATGAAACGATGATCGAACCCGGAATTGCCGATCTTGATAATGCTCCAAAAGGTGGTTTTGCGGGATCGATCACTGCGGCGCTTTTCCTGCGCCGTTTCGTCAGCGAAGATCAACCTTACGTGCATTTTGACATGTATGGCTGGCAACCTGTCGCAGCACCCGCACGCCCGAAAGGTGGGGTCGGGCAGGCCACGCGCGCGGTGTTGGATGCGCTGCCGGATCTGTTGGGGTTGGCGTGATGGATCGCCGTATCACACCTGCCAACGCCCGCGTCGCAGCTGAAGAATTGCGCGGTCAGGTCGAGGCAAAAGTTTTCTCTTCAGGCACGCCCATGCGGGTTGTGGTCCCTGTGGCCGATATTCTGGCGACACCTGATGGCAAACGCGAACGCCAGATCCTGATGGGTCAGGCGGTGCGGGTCTTCGAAAGCCACGATGGGTTTAGTTATCTGCAAAGCCTGCGCGATGGATATTGTGGGTATGTGGCAGACATTGCTTTGGGCGCGGATTGCGAGACCACCCATTGGGTCATTGCCCCGGCAAGCCATCTATATGCAGAAGCCGATTTTAAGTCTGCGGATCATGCGCTTTTGTCCCTGGGGGCAGAGCTTGCCATTGTTGAAACCGTCGAAAAATACGGCAAAACCCATGACGGGTTCTGGGTGCCGCTGCAACATATCGCGCCACTTGATTTTCGTTTTGACGACCCGGCTTCAGTGGCAGAAACCTTGCTGGGCACCGACTACCTTTGGGGCGGGAACAGTCGTTCCGGGCTGGATTGTTCCGCGCTTGTTCAGGCCGCGTTTCAGGCGTGCGGGCGGATCATTCCCGGTGACAGCGATTTGCAGGAAAAGGGCCTGGCGCCTGGTCAGCCTATGGGCAACACGCCGATGCGCAATGACCTGATGTTCTGGAAAGGTCATGTGGCACTGGTGCTGGATGGAGACACGCTGATCCATGCAAACGCGGGTGCGATGGCCGTTGTCCGGGAAGATATTTCCGAAGCGATTGCCCGTATCGCCGAGCAGGGCGATGGGCCAGTGACGGCACGGATCCGGCTTTAATTTATCGGCCGGATCAATTTGCGTTCCAGGACCCGCAGGACCTGTTTCAGGTCATGCCCGCGCCGTAGAACCTGACCGTTCATGGCGATGATGCAGTATTGCCCTTGTTGCAGACGTAGCTTTGGGCGTTTTTCGATGCGATACATGGGGATTTCCGCGGCACGGCGATAGATGGAAAATACGGCCACCTCGCGTAACATGGAAATCCCGTAATCCCGCCATTCCCCGGCCGCGACCATGCGTCCGTATAGGGAAAGAATAACTGCCAACTCTGTCCGGTGAAAACTGATTTGTGCCTGGATATCCGGCTGGCCCCGGGACGGGTGATTTGCCGGGGGAACGGTGTGTTTGCTCATACATACAACCTGCGCCCGGATTGGTTCAAAAGCAAGCAATTCGCCCGTAAAGGGCCACATTTATACCGCGAAGACGTCATTTGCGTGCCGGGATTTGCGAACAGACATAATTCGTAGCGTGATGCTATTTCCGGTGCTGTAACGATCTTGCCCCCACCCATGTTGCAGCACCGGGAAACCTTTTGATGGTTTCAGTTTCGGGTGCCGTAGCGGGCCAAGAAGGTTTCCACTGCGCCGATTACGACGCGCTGAATTTCTTCTTCGGTTGGATTGCTTTCCATATGCAGACAGCATTTCACCCAGAGATCAGCCTTACACAGCCCGGCCAGTTGATCTGCGGCCAGGGGCATGTCGTCAATTTCCAGTTCCCCGCGTTCGACGAGAACTTCAAACAGATCGATGATCCGGTTGCAGGCCATTTCAGGGCCCATGGCGTAAAACTTTTGTGCCAGTTCGGGAAAACGTCTGGCTTCGCCATGGATAAGGTTGTGCATCGAAATGGCCAGAGGGGAAACCAGGAAGCGCACCAGAATATCAGCGGCCTGTGTCAGCGCTTCGCGGGCGGGGGCGTTGATAATGTTGCCACAAAACGCAGCGTCGGCCTGGGCCAGGCATTGTTCCCGAACGATTTCCAGGAACAATATGCGTTTGTCAGGAAAATAGCTGTAAAGCGTTGCTTTGGATACGCCGGCTTCGCGGGCAATGTCATCCACACTTGCGCCATCAAATCCGTCTCGCATGAACACAGTCTGCGCGCCGGTCAGCACGTCATCATATTTGCGTCCCTTGCGGGTGGCTTCGGTGGTGCCGTCCATTTTCAATCCTTCATGTGTCAGATCGCAGCAGTATAAACGAAACAGTTCACTTTCAACAAGCTTTCTAAAGGGACAAAAAAGGCGGCAGGATTACCCCGCCGCCAGGTTCCTCAGGGATGAGGATGCTGTTATTTGCCGTCGCCCGGCTCGGCCGGGGATGATGCATCGGGCCAGGTCAATGTCGGAAACAAGCTGTATCCGACTGGGGATGCAGTTGCGGGAACCGACAGGGCGGCGACCAGAGCGATGGCAAGGGCGGTACGGATAAAAGTCATGTTCAACTCCTTTCCAGTGAACTAAACTGTTTGGTACACTTGATCTAAACCGTTTAGTTCAGATTGCAAGGGGCTCCGCAAATTTTTCACTTTCAATTCGGAAAAAAATTGATAACTTAGAATCATTCTAAAGATAGGGTGCAGCATGTTTTCCGGCCGTATGAACCGCAGACGTTTCACAGATCTGACCGAGCAGGAAATTCTTGCTTTGGCGATTTCATCAGAAGAAGATGATGCGCGTATTTATCGCCTGTATGCCCAACGTCTTCGTCCGGACTTCGCCCAAAGTGCTGCTATGTTTGATGAAATGGCGGCTGAGGAAGATGATCACCACCGGGCGCTGATTGCGATGCATCAGAAACGCTATGGTGATGTGATTCCGCTGATCCGACGTGAACATGTATCGGGGTTTTATGCGCGCCGCCCGGTTTGGTTGATGGAAAACCTGTCGCTTGATCGCATGCGGGCCGAGGCCGTGCGCATGGAACATGATGCGGCGACGTTTTACACAAAAGCCGCGCAACACAGTTCGGATGCCGAGACCCGGCAATTGCTGAACGACCTTGCCGCCGCTGAGGCCGGGCATGAAAACCGTGCGGAAGAGATGCAGGAAAATCTTGCTGAAGGGGAGGGCGCAGAAGAAAATCGCGCCGCACATCGTCAATTTGTGCTGACCTGGGTGCAACCCGGCCTTGCGGGGCTGATGGACGGATCCGTGTCCACGCTTGCGCCGATCTTTGCGGTGGCTTTTGCGACCGGGGACACATGGACGACTTTTCTGGTTGGGCTGGCCGCCTCTGTCGGGGCGGGGATTTCCATGGGCTTTACCGAAGCCGCCTCTGATGATGGCGAATTGTCCGGGCGCGGGTCACCCGTAAAACGCGGTTTTGCCTCGGGCATTATGACGACTGTTGGTGGCCTTGGGCATGCGTTGCCCTATTTGATCACCGATTTTTACACCGCGACAACCATTGCCATTCTTGTGGTGTTTATCGAACTTTGGGCGATTGCGTGGATCCAAAACAAATTTATGGATACCCCGTTTCTGCGCGCGGCGTTTCAGGTGGTTCTGGGGGGCGCGCTTGTGTTTGCGGCGGGGGTTCTGATTGGTGGAGGGTAATATTTTCTTACCCCTTTCACCTTCCTATAAATACTCACGGCAAAAGATCGGCGTCCAGACACCGTAGTTCAGGGGGATATGCAAACACCGCATGACATGTTAGCGCTGTGACATGATCGAAATCTTCCTAAAGACCCTGCCGTTTTTCGCCATCATTGGCCTTGGCTATAGCGCATGTCGCAGCGGTTTTTTTCCAGAGATAGCTTCGGCTTGGCTGACGAAATTTGTCTTCTATTTTGCGCTGTCGGCCATGCTGTTTGGCTTTGCGTCCAGCTTGCCTGTGGCCGAAATATTCAATGCGCAGTTTGCACTGGCATATCTTGCGGGATGTTTCTTCGTATATATCATCGCAACCCTCATCGCGCTCATCCGTAAACGCGGCATAGAAGAAGCCGCGATCGAGGCGCAGGTCGCGACCATCGGCAATGCGGGTTTTCTTGGCGTGCCTATGTTTGTGACCCTTTTTGGCGTCGCGGCGGCAGGTCCTGCGATTATGGTCCTGGCGCTGGATCTGGTGGTGTTTTCCAGCCTGATCGTCATTCTGATTACCGTTGCCCGCGAAGGCAGAATGCGTTTGGCCGTTATGGGGACTGTGTGTCTTGGCCTGCTAAAAAATCCGATGATCGTGTCTATGGCCGCGGGCCTGGCTGTTGCTGCGATGGGTTGGCAATTGCCCTTGGTTGTCCGGGAATTCACGGACATTCTGGGGGGGGCGGCAACCCCGGGCGCATTGTTTGCAATTGGGGCATCGCTTGCTGGGAAATCGGCGGAACGTGTGTCTGTCGCAATCTGGTTGTCCTTCCTGAAACTCGCCGTGCATCCGCTGGCCGTGTATATCGCCGCATTTCATATCTTTGATGTGGACCCATTCGCAGCCATGATCATGGTCTCTGCCAGCGCCCTTCCCGTGGCCGGAAACGTATATATTCTCGCGCAACATTATGGTGTTGCCCCGCAACGCGTATCGGCTTCGATCCTGATCTCAACCGTTATCAGCGTGCTGACCGTCACGCTTACCATCGCTATGCTACAGGGATAAGAATATGTTTTTTCTCGATGATATCAAATATGAAGCTCTGGATCTTCCGGATCGATCCGACATGGATGATGCGCAGATGCAGGCCGCTGCACAGGCGTTTGCGCAGTTCATGACCGAACGCCATACCGTGCGTGACTATTCTGATCGCCCGGTGGATGAGGCGGTGATCGCAGAATGTATTCGTGCTGCGGGCACGGCGCCATCTGGTGCCAATCATCAACCTTGGCATTTTGTGGCGATCTCTGATCCCGACATGAAAGCCCGAATTCGTGAGGCCGCAGAAGAAGAGGAAAAAGCCTTTTACGCCGGTGGCGCGGGGGATGAATGGCTGAAGGCGCTGGAACCGGTCGGGACCAATGAACATAAGCCTCACCTGACACAGGCCCCTTGGCTGATCGTGATCTTTGCCCAGCGTTGGGGCGAAACAAAAGACGGCCATCGCTATAAGAATTACTATGTACCGGAAAGCACGGGGATTGCGTCTGGTTTCCTATTGGCCGCCTTGCATCACGCCGGGCTGGTCAGCCTGACCCATACGCCCAACCCGATGAAGTTTCTGAATGAAATGTGTGGCCGTCCCGCGTCTGAAAAAGCCCTGATGATTGTTGCCGTTGGTCATCCGTCAACAGATGCGACAGTGCCTGCGGTGGCGAAACTGAAAAAGCCTTTGGATGAAATCATGTCTGTAAACCCGAAACCTGCAGGCGACGAAAACAGGGACTAACACGGCGCAAACCGGGTTTGCGACAGTCGCGCACCCTGATATGCAGAGATAAATTACAAAGAACAATGGGCGAGGTCACAATGAAAACCGTATCCGAGAATGCATGCTTTGGCGGCACACAGGGCGTATACAGCCATGAATCCAACGCCACCGGCACTGAGATGACTTTTGGCCTGTTCCTGCCAGAAGAAGCGAAAGACGGCCCGGTGCCCGTTCTCTGGTATCTGTCCGGCCTGACCTGCACCCATGAAAACGCCATGACCAAAGCCGGCGCGCAGGCCTGGGCGGCGGAACAGGGCATTGCGATCTGTTTCCCTGACACATCCCCACGCGGCGAAACTGTCGCGAATGATGACGCCTATGATCTGGGCCAGGGCGCGGGGTTTTATGTGAATGCAACGCAGGATCCTTGGGCACCGCATTTCAAAATGTGGGATTATGTGGCTCAAGAACTGCCTGCGCTGCTTGGTGAAACCTTCAACATCGATATGGATCGTCAGGGCATCACCGGCCATTCTATGGGCGGGCATGGCGCGCTGACATTGGCGATGAACCTGCCGGGGCGCTATCGTTCTGTTTCTGCGTTTTCCCCGATTGCGAACCCAACCCAAAGTGACTGGGGCCGCAAACAACTGGGCGCATATCTGGGCGATGATGAAACCAGCTGGGCGAAACATGACGCAAGTCTTCTGATGGCGGACAAGGGCTTTGACGGCCCGGTCCTGATCGATCAGGGCGCGGATGATCAGTTCCTGGAACTGCTGAAACCCGAAGCCCTGGCCCAGGCCATGGCGGCGAAACGCCAAGATGGGATTTTCCGCATGCAAAAAGGCTATGACCACAGTTATTTCTTCGTGGCCAGCTTCATGGAAGACCATGTGAATTTCCACGCAGAGGCCCTTTGGGCGTAAGAATAAGGTAAAGGGCACTGTTATGAACCATTATGATCTGATTGTTATTGGCAGCGGCCCCGCCGGGCGTTCCGCTGCGATCCAGGCCGGGAAACTGGGCCGCCGCGTTGTTGTGTTGGAACGCGCGCCACGTCTGGGCGGTGTGTCTGCCCATACCGGCACGATCCCATCGAAAACCCTGCGTGAAACGGTGTTGAACCTCTCAGGTTGGCGCGAACGCAGCTTTTACGGACGCAGCTACCGGGCACGCGATGACATTGGTGCATCTGATCTGAAAGCCCGTCTGCACATGACGATTGATCACGAAGTTGACGTGTTGGAACATCAGTTCAACCGCAACCACGTGGAAACGATCCAAGGGGAAGCGCATTTTGTTTCGAAGAATGAAGTCGAGATAAAACAGCCTTCTGGCGAGGTTCTGAACCTGACGGGCGATAAGTTCCTGATTGCCACTGGCACCCGTCCTTTCCGTCCGGATTATGTGCCTTTTAATGGCAAAACCGTGCTGGATGGTGATGAATTCCTGGATATGGAAGAACTGCCGCGCAGCCTGGTTGTGATCGGTGCAGGCGTGATCGGGGTGGAATATGCCACCATGTTCGCAGCCCTTGATATCCGGGTGACGCTGATTGAACCGCGCGACAGTTTCCTTGATTTCATCGACCGCCAGCTGATTCATGAATTCACGCACCAGATCCGTGAAAACGGCGTTGATCTGCGTTTGGGTGCCGCTGTGGAAACGGTTGAAGATCGTGGCAATCACATCGAAGTTGCCCTGGATAACGGCCGCCATGTGCGTACAGAAATGTTGCTGTTTGCAGCGGGCCGTATGGGCGCGACAGATGCGCTGAACCTGAAGGCCGCAGGTCTTGAAACCGATCACCGTGGACGTCTGAAAGTAGATCGTAAAACCTATCAGACAGACGTGCCGCATATCTACGCTGCCGGGGATGTGATTGGGCACCCAAGTCTTGCATCAACGTCCCTGCAACAGGGCCGGGTTGCCGCCTGTCATGCGCTTGATACGCCAACTCTGCGCCAGTCGCCCTGGTTTCCCTATGGCATCTACTCTGTGCCGGAAATGTCCACCTGTGGCATGTCCGAAGAAGAAGCCCAGGAAATGGAAATTCCTTATGAAGTGGGTGTTGCGCGCTTTCGCGAAACCTCGCGCGGGCATATCATGGGGCTGGAACATGGCATGTTGAAAATGCTGGTCAGCCTGAAAACCCGCCGTCTTTTGGGGGTGCAGATCGTGGGCGAAGGGGCGACCGAATTGATCCACATTGCCCAGGCGGTGCTGAACCTGAAGGGCACGGTCGATTATTTCGTCGAGAATACCTTCAATTATCCAACCCTTGCGGAAGCTTATAAAATTGCGGGCCTGGATGCGTTTAACCGCATGCCAATCCCCGATGAGTTTAAGAAAAAATCAAAGGTCAAAGCAAAACCTGCAAAGACAGATGCAAAGCCTGAGAAGGATACAAACGAGAAATGACTGCGATCTACATCGACGCCGACGCCTGCCCGGTGAAAGCCGAGGCAGAGCGCGTGGCCACCCGCCACAAGGTGAAGATGTTTGTGGTCTGCAATGGCGGCCTGCGCCCTTCGTTAAATCCACTGGTGGAACTGGTGATCGTTCCGGATGGCCCGGATGTGGCCGATATGTGGATCGCTGATCGTGCGGTTAAGGGCGACGTTGTTGTAACGGGCGATATTCCTTTGGCGGCGAAATGCGTGGCGTCTGGTGCGCGCGTTGTGCGTCACAATGGTGAAATGTTCACCGAGGCCAATATCGGCCAACAGCTGGCAACCCGTGATCTTATGGCGGATCTGCGCGAAGCTGACCCGTTTCGCCAAGGGGGCGGCCGGCCTTTCTCAAAAGCCGACCGATCCCGTTTTCTGGATGTGATGGAACGCGAAATCCGGGCGGCTCTGCGGGACTAATCCTGAACCGCCCGTTAATCCGGCGCACGCCCGATATGCATAATATGTGCATAGGTTGTGCATGCTTTGTGTATGCGGTGTTTACCGGTTTTCAGACCGCCTGCCAGACCTGGAACAAAACCCCTGCCAGGAAGGCACCGGACAGAGACAACAGGATGTAAAGTCCAAAGACCTTTGGCTTTACCAGTGCCCAGACCGCGATGGCGGCGGGCAGGGATGTCACCCCCCCAGCCACAAGGAAAGCAAGCCCCGCACCAGGTGCCATGCCCTGTTCGATCAAGCCGCCGATCAGGGGCAGGGCGGCGTAACCGTTCAGGTAAGCCGGCACCCCGACAAAGGTGGCGACTGCAATGGGGCCAATACCTGTGCCGCCTAGGGCTTTTGTCACCATCTCAGCCGGGATCCAAGCGAGCATGAGGCTTTCCAGAAGAAAGGCGAAAATCAGCCATTTTCCCAGGAATAGAGTCGTTTTTACCGCCTCAGAAATGAATTTTTTGCGGCGTTCTGCGTCCTTCCAGAAGGCCCAGACCACAGGTTCGCTGGACTGCACCGACGCTGCGCCACATCCCCCGGCAACACCTTCTTTAAGGGGGTCTTTCAGCGCGGAAGTGCCGGAAAGAATATGCACTGTGATTCCGCCGAAAACTCCAAGACCAATCGCGGCACATGTCTTGGCAATTGCGAATTCAAATCCCAGAACGCCAGATGTCAGAAAGAACATAGACGGGTCCATCACGGGAGAGGCAAGCCAGAAAGCCATGACTGCGGACAGGGGTACACGCATCGCCAGAAGGGCCGCGATCAAGGGGATCACGCCACAAGAACAGAAAGGCGAAAGCCCACCCGCCACGGCCCCGAGAACGATCATCAAAGCAGGCGTTCCGGTAAAGGCTTTTGCGATGAGCCGATCTGCGTTGCTGGCCCCTGCCCAGGCGGCGATGGAAATCGACAACAGCAGATATGGGCCGGTGTGCGCAAGAGAGATCATGACTTTGTGAAAGCTGGCTTCTGCCTGAGTGATGTCAAAAATCACCAACAAGGTGAAAATCGTTAAGGACGCAAGCCAGACACGTTGTTCACGCCAGAGCGTAACCAGAAACGGTGCCTTAGAGGGGGCAGTGCAGCAGGTGTTAGACATTTCTATATATCCGGTTTTATAGTTTTATTTTGCCAAAAAAAAGGAAGCCCCTTTATCTGACGGTTTCCAGCGTTCTGACACCAACGCAACATTCATCCGCAAGGAACCCCAGCAGGGCATTCATCTTGTTGTAGTCGACCATGCTAAACACTTCGCGCCCCCGTTTTTCCTGCAGAACAAGGCCTGCATCCACCAATGTTGAAAGGTGGTGTGCCAGGGTGGAAGGCGCAATCTTCACATAGCCAGCAATATCGCCAACCCGAAGCCCGTCGTTCCCGGCTTTTACCAAAAGACGAAAGACCGTAAGGCGGGCATCATGGCCAAGTGCTGCGAGGGCGCGTGCGTTGGGGCTGCTTGTACTCATGCGACTCAAAATAACCATAAAACTAGTTTTGTCAATATGTGCCCGATAGGCATGAAAACGACCTTGTGTCGGCAATGGCACAGATCTGGTGCAAAAATCTGTTTGAATACTCATATGACCAATGCTGACACCACCCAGGCGACCAATCGCAACACGCTGTATGGCGCGCTTTCTGTACTGATCGCAGTGCTGTTCTTTTCCATGAATGACACGTCAATTAAGTTTCTGTCGGGGGGCTATGCCCTGCATCAGATTGTCTTGATCCGTTCTGTGATTGGTCTTGGCATTGTCCTTGCGATTTTGATGCCAATGGAAGGCAACTGGCGCCTGTTGAAAACCAAACGACTGGGGTTGCATTTGATCCGGGGCATGTGCGTTGTCCTTGCAAATATGACGTTTTTTATCGCGCTGGCAGTGCTGCCCTTGGCGGATGCGATCGCGGTTTTCTTTGTCAGCCCGCTGTTGATCACAGCGTTCTCTGTCATGTTTTTGGGTGAGAAAGCCGGCATTCACCGCTGGAGCGCCGTTGGTATTGGTTTGGTCGGCGTGGTCATTATGCTGCGCCCGGGGACGGAAAATTTCAATCTGATCATGATCTTACCGCTGTTGTCCGCGGCGGCTTATGCGATGTTGCATGTGCTGACCCGAAAGATTGGCGTGACCGAAAGCGCGGTGACTATGACGTTCTACATTCAGATCAGTTTCATCGTAACCTGCGTGATCATAGGCCTTGCGTTGGGGCATGGCCGCTGGGAAGGGCAAGGACCCGAAATCGTGCATTTCCTGCTGCGTGCTTGGTATATGCCGCCTCTGTCTGACTGGTGGATCTTTGGGATTATTGGCCTTGCCAGCGGATTTGGCGGTTACTTTATCAGTCAGGGCTATCGCCTGGCTGAAGCTTCGGTTGTTGCACCGTTGGAATATGTGGCCATGCCGGTCTCTGTGATCGCGGGCCTGCTGATTTTTGATGAATGGCCGGATCCCGTGGCTTGGTTGGGCATCACCCTGATCATTGGGGCGGGTCTTTATGTGTTTTGGCGCGAAACCGTAAACAATGTGCGTTTGAAACGACGTTCTATACGGCGCTGATTCATGCTTTACCTTGGGCGTGTGCCCTGTATCAATACGGGGTGAAAGCGGGGGCATATGGCGATAAAAGCTGTTATCTTTGACATCGGAAATGTGCTGATTGAATGGCAGCCAGAACGGTTCTACGACGCAGAAATTGGCGAAACCCGGCGGCGTGAAATGTTTGCGGAAATTGATCTGCATGACATGAACAACGATGTTGATCTGGGTGGGAATTTTCGTGACACGATCTATGGTGCCGCGGATAAATATCCGAAATGGCGCGATGAAATCCGTATGTGGCACGATCGATGGTTCGAATTGGCAACTCCGGCAATTGACCATTCCGTACATCTTTTACGTGCCCTGCGAACCAAAGGGTTTCCGGTTTTTGCCCTGACAAATTTCGGAGATGAGATTTTCTCACGCGCCCAGAAACATTATACGTTTTTGCAGGAATTCGATCAGTTCTATGTGTCCGGTGAAATGAAGCTCGTGAAGCCGGATCCCGCGATTTATGCCGCCCTAGAGACGGCCTGCGGTCATACACCGGACAGCCTTTTGTTCGCGGATGATCGTATTGAAAACTTAGATGCCGCCGTCGCGCGTGGCTGGCAGACACACCATTTTCAACACCCGCAGGGCTGGGCGGACCGCCTGGTATCTGAGGGGGTTTTGACCCGTGATGAGGCCACTTGGCCAGACAACAAGAAAGACAAAACATGATCACAGCAGAACAAATCGAAGAATTTCAGCGCGATGGCGTCGCCTTCATCCCCGGCGCGTTCAAAGACTGGGTCGAAGTGATGCGCGACGGTGTTGCGCGCAACCTTGCGGAACCGGGGGAATATGCGTCTGAAAACAACGTGAAGCAGGGGCGCTTCTTTGATGATTACTGCAACTGGCAGCGTATCCCTGAATTTGAACGCATCATGCGCGAAAGTCCGGCTGCTGAAATCGCGGCCAAGGCCATGAAATCAAAGACTGCGCAGTTCTTTCATGACCATGTGTTGGTCAAGGATGGTGGCACCCCAACCCCAACCCCATGGCATCAGGATGGGCCGTATTATTTTGTGGAAGGCGAACAGACCGTTAGTTTCTGGATCCCGCTTGATCCGGTGGATACGGCGTCACTGCGTTTGATTGCTGGATCTCACAAATGGGACAAACCTGTGCGGCCGGTCAGCTGGGCGGATAACAGCGATTTCTACGAAGGGGACGATACCGACTGGATCGAAGTGCCAGATCCGGACAGCACCGATTACGGCAAACATGATGTCCGCGAATGGAAGATGGAACCGGGGGATGCGGTGATCTTTGATTATCGCACGGTGCATGGCGCGCGCGGCAATCCTGGCGGCACCGGGCGGCGCGCGTTGTCCCTGCGTTGGGTCGGTGATGATGCCCGGTTTGTGCAGCGTCCTGGACGTACGTCTCCGCCATTTCCGGGGCATGAGATGAAACCTGGGCAGAAGCTTCGCGAAGACTGGTTCCCGGTTATCTCGTTTTAAGAAAGGTCTGATATGCTTTGGTTTTCGATCTTGATCTTGCCTGTTTTGGGTGTTGCGGTTTTCCCGTTTGTTCGCGAAGCTCTGCGCCCAGATGTGGCGCAGGTCCGGGCGAAAACCAACCGTCCTGGACAATTGTCTGCGCTGCCTTCGGGTAAGACTTGGTATAACTGGGATGGCCCGGCTGACGGTCCGGTGGCAGTTTGTGTTCATGGCCTTTCCACCCCTTCTTTTGTCTGGGGGGCGGCGGTTGAAGCACTGACCGATCAGGGTTTTCGCGTCTTGACTTATGATCTGTATGGGCGGGGCCTGTCTGATCGGGCATCGGGCGAACAAAGCGTTGATTTTCATCTACGCCAGCTCAATGAACTTTTGACGGACCAGAAAGTTGCCGATGGGTTTACCCTGCTTGGCTATTCCATGGGGGGCGCGATAGTCACCTGTTTTGCCGCCCGTTTCCCTGGGCGCCTGAAACAGGCTGTCATCATCGCCCCGGCGGGGCTAGGCCATGATCTTGGCGGAACCAGCGCCTATGTTACAAAACACCCAGGTTTCATCGCGAATTGGCTGATGCAGACCCGCGGAGCGGCCGAACTGCGCGAAGGTATCAGATCTGAGGCGGCCGGCTTTATATCTGCCGTGCCAGACATCTGGGATCTTCAGGCCGAAGAACTGACTGTCAAAGGCTATATCCCAGCGATCACCTCAAGCCTGCAATATTTCCTACGTGGTGATCTGCGCGCGGAACATGAAACCATCCGCGAGGCTGGCCTGCCGCTTTTGGCGATCTGGGGGGAAAGCGATACGGTGATCCCGATTGAATGCCGTGACACACTTGTCGGAATTAATCCACATGCCACCCAAGTCACGATCCCAGATGCGCCCCATGGTCTGACATATACGCATCCGGGTGATCTAGGCGCGGCATTGAAATCTTTGACTGTTTGATTTCATCTTGCCTTAAATACTCCCGCCGGAGGCACCCGCTTTGACCGCAGGTCTCTCCAGTGGTTTTTCCCGCACAGGCAGGTGCACAATGGCTGAGAACGCGCCAATAGCCACCCCAAGCCACCAGACCTGGGAATAACTGCCATAGGCGTCATACATGCGCCCCCCCAGCCAGACGCCCAGAAAACTGCCCAATTGATGGCTGAAGAAGACGATACCATACAGCGTGCCCATATAGCGCAGCCCATAAATGTGGGCGACAAGGCCAGAAGTTAGGGGCACAGTGGCCAGCCAGAGAGATCCCATCGCAAGGGAAAAGAGAATGACGCTGGTGGGGGTGATTGGCATCATAATGAACAGGGCCGCCACAATTGTACGTCCAGTGTAGATACCTGCCAGCAGGTATTTCTTGCTCCAGCGTTTGCCGGCCCAGCCTGCCAGCAATGTGCCCGCGATGTTGGCTGCGCCAATCAGGGAAATCGCGACCGCACCCAGGGCTGAAGTGGTGCCAATTCCCACGGATGACAGCAATCCATCCGGTGCGATGGGGCCACAAAGTTCGCGCACAAAAGCCGGAAAATGCGCGGTGATAAAGGCCAGCTGATAGCCGCAGGAAAAGAAGCCAAGAAAGATCAGCGTATAGCTGGGATCTTTAAACGCCTTGATCAGGATCGCGCCCATGCTTTCTTCCAGCTCTGTTTTGCTGGCGACAACAGGCGAACGCATCAACGGCAGACAGACCAGGACCGCGATCATCACGCCGGCGAAAACCAAAAATACCGACTGCCATGTCATGAACCCCAGAAGATACTGCGCGGTTGGTGCACCGATAACCTGTCCTGCGGACCCCGCAGCAGTGACGATGGCAAGGGACATGGATCGGTTTTCATCGGAGCTTGCGCGGCCCACCACGGCGAGGATCACGCCAAATCCTGTGCCCGCGATCCCAAAGCCGACGAGAATTTCAAAAAACTGGTGCTGCGAAGGTGTGACGGCGAAAGAGGACAACACAAGACCCGCAGCATAGATCAGAGCCCCCATCAGAATGGCTTTGCGGTCACCGATTTTTTCGGCAATTGCACCAAAGATTGGCTGACCAATGCCCCAGGCGAGGTTCTGGATCGCAATGGCAAGGGAAAATTCCGCCCGCGCCCAGCCAAACTCATCCGCAATGGGGATCTGGAAGACACCAAAGGATGCCCGCACCGCAAAGCTGAGCAGTATAAAGATACAGCCACCGATCAGAACCGGGGTCATCATTGAATTGCGTGTGGATGTCATTGGAAAGCCCCTGTTGCGTCTGGTGACCCTGCCTTTGCCTCTGGCTGAGGTCAAATTGATTATCGTGATGACGTTACATCACCTTTCCTGATGCCACGGGCTGCGCTATGTGGGGAACATGGAAACACTTAGTGATATTTATCGTACGAAAGTTGCAAAGGGTGAGCTGACATCTGATGCAGCGCAACTGTCGATCCTGCCTGCCCTTGAACGGATTTCGCAGGCGCTGATGGCGCCAGAACCGAAACGCGGCTTTTTTCGTAAGGCGGCCCCTGTTGATGTGCCGAAAGGTCTGTATCTGTGGGGCGGTGTCGGGCGTGGAAAATCGATGTTGATGGATATGTTTGTCGATCACCTAGATATCCCTGGTAAACGCCGGGTGCATTTCCATGCGTTCATGCAAGAGGTGCACGCCGCCCTACATGAAGCGCGTAAAACCGGTGTGGATGATGCGATTGCACCTGTGGCTGCGGATATTGCCAAAGGCCTGAAAGTGCTGGCTTTTGATGAAATGCAAATCACAGATATTACCGATGCAATGATTGTCGGCCGCCTATTTGATAAGCTGCATGAGGCGGGCGTTGCCATTGTCACAACGTCAAATCGCGTGCCGGATGACTTGTATAAAAATGGGCTGAATCGGAACCTATTTCTGCCTTTTATTGAATTGATCAAAACCCGTCTGGAAGTGGTCGAGATTATTTCCGAGAATGACTATCGTCAAAACCGTCTGAAGGGCGAACAGGTGTGGTTTTCGCCGGTTACTGCCGAAACACGCGTGACAATGGATACAATCTGGCACGATCTGACGGGTGGAAAATCGGAACAATTGATCCTGACTGTGAAAGGGCGCGAGGTCGAGATCCCGGGCTTTCACAACGGCGTTGCCCGCGCATCCTTCTTTGATCTCTGCGGTAAGTTTCTGGGCGCGGGTGATTATCTGGAATTGGCGCAGAATGCGCGTGTTCTGCTGCTTGATGAGGTCCCACGGCTTGGTCGGACCAATTTCAATGAGGCAAAGCGATTTGTCACCCTTGTGGATGCACTTTATGAAGCCAAAGTTCGCCTGATCGCTTCTGCCGCAGCAGAACCTGAGATGCTATATGTCGAAGGTGAAGGCAGTTTCGAGTTCGAACGCACCGCCTCCCGCCTGCGTGAAATGCAGGATGAAAGCTGGGGCGAGGAATAGAAAACGCGGGCTGATTGGCCCACATTTATTCTTGGCATTCCTCAGGAAAATACTCACAGGATGCGGGTGTGTCGCCAACCCTGATTGCAGTCAACATTGACATACTCATAAAGGGATCCGCGCTTACTTCAAAGTTACTCAAGCTAAGTTGAACAAAGCCATCCTCAACTGGAGTTGTAACCCAACCTCCGGCTCTTCTTGCAGTGACGCTTGCCTCTCCCCTTCCCCTGTAACGAGAGTTCGCGAAAACCTGCGCGTTCCAATCTGATACATTGTGGTCCAATGGTTTCGAAAGCTCCAGAACGGAACAATACCTATGTTCGCTCATGTCCATGTCTGTGATGATCCATTTTCCATCAAAAGGTACCCAGATGGCCTGCGGGATTTCGGAAAAATTAAGATTTTGTGCCAATTGTTTCACTTCATCATCTGTAAAACGGTAAAGGCCCGTGCGAGGCACTGGCGTGTCTTGTAGAACCTGTTCAATACAATATGTCTGAAAGCCATCAAACATTGACATCTGCTGTGCCTGCGTAGGCGTCGCCGTCTGAAGAAGTATTGTCATAAATGCTGTGGGCAGAAAAAACTTCATAGGTCCAAATTCCTTTGCGATTTCAGGATATAGCTATCATGTGTTGAAATATCAGTAACGCTCTCAGCAGCAGGTCCACGCAGTTTCCTTCTCGGTAGCGTTCGCAGGCGGAACAGTGCTCTGTTGGAGTACAAGGCAATCTACCTCTGTGCCGTGATCAGTTTCGCTGCCAGACCCACAAAGACCAGACCAGCAACGCGATTGATCCAGATCTGCGCGGAAGGGCGGGCTTTCAGCCAGTCTCCAAGCGATCCTGCGCCAATGGCCACGCTGCCGAAGACCAAGATCGTGGAAAGCGCCATGACCGCGCCAAGGATCATCAGTTGCGGGATCAGCGGGCCGAATTCCGGGCGGGCGAATTGCGGCAGGAAGGCTAGGAAGAAGATCGCGACTTTCGGGTTGGTGATGTTCATGATCAGCCCGCGCAGATAGAGCGATTTCAGGCTGGTCTCTGCCCGTTCGCCCTCAATCGCGGTGCTGCCCGCGCGGAAGGCTTTGTAAGCAAGGTATAGCAAATATCCCGCACCCGCGAATTTCAGCAGGGTGAAGGCGATCTCAGATGTTTGAAAAATCGCCGCCACGCCCAGGGCCACGGCGGTTGTGTGAAACAGCAGGCCGGTGCAGAGGCCCAGGGTCACAAACAACCCGGCCACACGCCCGTTCATCGCGGATTGCGTCAGCACAAAGACGTTGTCCGGCCCAGGCGCGAGGGCCAGCATGACGGATGCGCCGAAAAATAGCGTCAGGGTTTCAAAGGGGATCATGTTTCATTTCTCCGCAGGACTTCGCCCGCCAGATAAAGCGAACCACAGATAAGTATACGCGCAGTTGGGTCGGTTTCTGCAAGCTTTTTCAGCGCGCTGTCCACATCTTCTGCGGTGTCAGTTTTCATTCCGGCCGCGGCTGCGAAACGAGCGGTTTCTTCCGCGGGCAATGTGTTTGGCTCGCCGGGAATGGACACGGCTGTCAGGCTGTCTGCGACTTTCGCCAGAGGCCCCATATAACCAGAGGCATCTTTGGTGTTTAGCATGCCGCAGATCAGATGCAGCGGGCGTTTCGGCAGATTGCCCAGATGTTTTGCAAGGGCGTCGGCGGCGGCGGGATTGTGGCCTCCATCCAGCCAAAGCTCGGCCTTGGGTACACGGGCCTGAAATGTGCCCTCACTCAGGCGCTGCATACGGGCGGGCCAGGTGACGTTGTTCATCGCGGCTTCGTAAGCAGCCTCAGCCACGTTCAGATGACGCAGGGCGGCAAGGGCGGCACCGGCATTTTCAATCTGATGTGCACCAGGCAACGCGGGCAGAGGCAGATCCAGCAGACCGGTTTCATCCTGATAAATCAGACGCCCGCGTTCCTCAGACACATGCCAATGTTGACCGTGGGCGATCATCGGCGTGCCAAGGCGTGCGGCGGTGGCTTCGATCACATCCATGGCCTCTTCCTGCTGGGGGCCAACCACCACAGGCACGCCGCGCTTGATGATCCCGGCTTTTTCGCCTGCAATCTTGGTCAGCGTGTCGCCTAGGAATTGTTCATGGTCGATGGAAATCGGGGTGATCACCGACAGTTCCGGCGTGATCACATTGGTTGCATCCAGACGCCCGCCAAGGCCGACCTCAAGCAAGGTGTAATCGGCCTTGTTACGGGCAAAAGACAACAGGCCTGCAACAGTGGTGATCTCAAAATAGGTGATGCTTTCACCACCATTGGCATTGTAGCATTCATCCAGCATTTCCGTCAGATGTTCTTCGGAAATCAGCTGGCCCGCTAGGCGGATACGTTCATGAAACCGGGCAAGATGCGGCGATGTATAAGCATGCACAGATTTGCCAGCGCCTTCCAGTCCAGCACGGATCATGGCCTGGGTTGACCCTTTGCCATTGGTGCCCGCGATATGGATGACCGGGGGCAGTTTTTCCTGCGGATTATCGAGCGCCGCTAGCAGACGCCAGACACGATCCAGTGTCAGGTCAATGATTTTCGGGTGCAGCGCCATCATGCGCTCAAGGATAAGATCGGATGTCTGGGCCATAGTCACACCTGTGTTTGCGGATTTGTCGCTCTGTGCACCAGACTGGCAGAAAAGGGAAGGTTCATGTCGTTTGTATCAGCCGTCTTGCTGGTCAGAAGCGACAGTTACTGTTGTCGGAACTCTGCAAGCCTGGCTTGGAACATTTGACGAAACATCTCTGCAAAAGCCTTGGTGGCGGCAGATCGATACGGCGCAGGGGGAAACACTGAATACACCCCGCCACGGGGCAGATCCCAGTCGGGTAGAAGACGAATGAGGCTGCCTTCGCGAAGCTCGTCCAACACATAGAAATCTGGCAGTATCGCAAACCCGGCACCCGAGACGGCAATGTTCTTGATCACGGGGGTTACGTCGGCAGAAATGCTGGCCTTTAGCGAGACTTTGGTGGTGCTTTCGGCCGATTTGACAAGGGTCCAATCGCAGGGGGTCGCCAAGGCCCGATGTTCAATGAAAGGCAGTTCATGCAGTGAATTGGGGGTGGTGGGCGTCGAATGTGCAGCCAACAGCGCCGGGGCTGCGACGATGTATTGTTGGAACTCTGCCAGCTTGCGCGCGATATTTCCTGAATCCTCAAGCCAGCCCGCGCGATAGGCAATGTCAAAGCGGGCGTCAACGGGATCCAATTTTTGATCACTGATGGTCAGGTCAATTGTCACGGCTGGATAGGCTTGACGAAATGCTGCGATCGCCGGGCCTACGTAATCTTTTCCAAGATCAAGGGGGGCTGTGATCCGTAATGTACCCGACGGGGTATCGTGCCCTTGCTGCACAATTTGGCAGGCCGCTTCTGCTTGTTGTATGGCGGCACGGGCGGATTGGAAAAACTGTTCGCCTGTTTCCGTTAGTTTCAGATGGCGCGAATTGCGGATGATCAATGTTGCGCCCAATTCGGCTTCTAGCAATTGCAATTGTTTGCTGACCACGGCTTTGCTGATGCGCAATCTTTCCGCGGCGGCGGTGATTGTGCCGGCTTCCGCGATGGTCACGAAATATTCGAGACGATTTAGATTTATCCGGTCCATAGTGTCATCTTTTCACTGACGATATGTCTTAATCTTGTGTCTTTAGGTGACAATCACACATTCCTAAGTTCTGTTCAAGAACACGCCACACTTCTGTGGTTCAATGAAAGGGAAAATCCAATGAAAAATTCAACGAAAAATCTGGTCTCAATCATTGCCTTCATGGGATTCGCCGGTGCGGCCCACGCTGCTGATCTGTCGATCACGGCATTTTACCCGAATGAGGGCAGCCTGTTTCCGGTGGCGTCCAGCCTGATCGAAGGCGACACGGAAATCATGCTCGTGGATGCGCAATTTGAACGTGATGATGCAAACCAGCTGGTCGAGATGATCCGTGCCTCTGGCAAAACCCTGACCACGGTCTATATCAGTCACAAGGATCCCGACTTTTATTTCGGTGTTGATGCCATTCACGCAGCGTTCCCGGACGCCCGGATCATTGCCACACCATCCACCGTTAAGGGTATTGAGGCGACCATTCAGTTGAAAAATGATTTTTGGGGGCCGATCCTTGGGGATAATGCCCCGCAGGATCTGATTGTGCCGGAAGTCTTTGAAGGCGACAGCCTGACTGTGGATGGCGAGAGTGTGCAGATCATTGGTCTTGATGGCCATGATCCGGTGCACACATTCCTATGGGTGCCGGGTGAAGAAACCGTTCTGGGCGGTGTGCCGCTGTACGAGAACCAGCACGTCTGGATGTCAGACACACAGACGCCTGAAAGCCGCGATGACTGGCGCGCGACGCTGAATCAGATCGAAGCCCTGAACCCGAAACGCATCATCGCGGGCCATTCCGTTGGCGACAGCGCGGAAGACACCAGCATCGTTGATTTCACCCGCAGCTATGTTGTGGCGTTTGAGGCAGCGGCAGCAGAAGCGGCGAACTCTGAGGAACTGGTTGCGGCCATGCAGGCGTCATACCCAGATTTCGCGGTGAACAGTTCCCTGGAAATCGGCGCGGCAGTGATCATGGGCGAACGGTCCTGGCCGTAAACGAAAAGACCCGAGCGAAGGCCCGGGTCTGAAACTTTGGAAAAGCGGCGGGATTACTCTGCCGCTTTTTCTTCGGACGTTTCCGTAGAGATTTCTTCTGCTGCAGGCTTTGGCAGATCGCCTTTGATTGCCGGGCCAAGACCCATCAGCATGCGGGTGATTGTGATCAACTCATCTCGCATATCTTTGCGGTGTGTCACGCGGTCCAACATACCATGATCCAGCAGATATTCTGAACGCTGGAAACCCTCGGGCAGTTTTTCGCGGATGGTTTGTTCGATCACGCGCACACCTGCAAAGCCGATCAGTGCGTTTGGTTCTGCGATCTGAACGTCCCCAAGCATCGCGTAAGATGCGGTAACACCACCGGTGGTGGGGTGGGTCAGGACAACGATATAAGGCAACTTTGCTTCGCGCAGCATTTCAACGGCGATGGTTGTGCGTGGCATCTGCATCAGGGACAGGATACCTTCCTGCATGCGTGCGCCACCAGCGGCAGAGAACAGAACGAACGGGCGTTTCAGTTTCACAGCACGTTCGGCACCGGCCAGAATGGCGTTGCCGACATACATGCCCATGGATCCCCCCATGAACGAGAAATCCTGACAGGCGGCAACAATCGGGGTGCGCCCAATTTCACCTTCTGCCACCAACATCGCTTCGTGTTCGCCGGTTTTCTTGCGCGCGGCTTTCATGCGATCAGGGTATTTCTGCTGATCTTTAAACTGCAGTGGGTCAGCAGTGACGGCAGGCACTTCGATTTCTGCAAAGACGCCACCGTCAAACAGTGCCGTGAAACGTTCACGTGGTGTGATCGCCATGTGGTGGTCACATTCAGAACAGACGTTCAGATTCTCGGCCATTTCGCGGTGAAACAGCATCGTGCCGCATTCTTTGCATTTGATCCACAGATTGTCCGGTGTTTCACGACGGGAAAACAACGAGTTAATCGTTGGACGAACGTAGTTTGAAATCCAGTTCATAGGGTCTCTCTGTCTGATCTTGCTCTGCCATACCGGCGGTTTGTCATGAAATACGCTGTCGTAAGAGAAATTGCAATCAGCGCCGCAATACAAGCCGCACCATAAGCCAGTTACACAGCACAAAAAGGAAGTCTGTCAGCAGCATTGGGTTCTGTTCCAGCATTTCTTCGCTGGTCCAGGGCAGGTGAAACAGCGCAAATCCGCTTAGGTTATCGGGGAAGGCCGCGAAAACCAGCGGATACAGGTTGTTCACAAAATGCAGGGCAATGGCGGCGGATAAGGTTCCACTGCGCGCGACGAGATCCGCAGCGCAAAGACCAAACATAAACGCCCAAAGAACAGGCCAAATCGCACCATTCCCCCAGGTGTCGGGATCATAATGTAAAAGACCGAAAATAGCGGAGGGGATCAACATCCAGACCAGAGGGCTGTTAAACCGGGCGGCAAGTTGGCTTTGGAAATAACCGCGAAAGACCAGTTCTTCGGCACTGGTTTGAACCAGAACGGCCAGGGCTGCAACCGGCAGAAGCATCAATCAGTTGCTGAAATTCAACTGTGGGTTCGACTGTAAAAGACCAAGGTTCCAAGGGGGCAAAAGTTCCAGCGCGATGGCAAGCAGGATAAGCGTCAAGGTGACCACAAGAAATACACGCTTTTCAACCTGCCAATGCGCAAACAAAGTGGTCCACCGGCGTTTGTGCAAGATTTCAGTGACCAGAAAGACAGGCAGTCCCATGAAAATGAACGAAAACAGCATAACGCCGGTCCAGAAAGGAGTGTCGACCACATCAAAGGTTGCGGTCAGTTCTGCCGTGGACATCTGCATGACCTGCATGAGGGAGCTGACCGTATAAAGAACCCCGACATAATAGATCACGGTTCCCAAAATAAGGCCGATAATCAGGCGCCAAATCTGGGCCTTGGGCCGGGCAGGGGCCAGCAGAGTTTCATAATATGGGTAATGCATTGCGGACCTGTATATTTTGCACAAACAGTGCCCTGTTCCAGTGTGAGTTGCAATCTGTATCACCTGACTGGGACTGGCAGAGGTTAATGCACTTGTCTCTGGCAGGGCTGAAGCGTATTTGCACGCCGATATATTTGGAACGCAGTGGTTGTTGGGGGCCTGAAATTTGTTTTTTCCGCTATGGGGTAAAAAGGCCGGGTTGGTTCCGGTGCTTGGACTGATTTTCGGGTTGTCTGCATGTATGACAGTGCCGTCAGTTGAACAGGGTTCCGGGCGTGTGGCACTGTTTGATGGCGCAATCAGCCTGTCCGCCCCTTCCGGGTATTGCCTTGATACGGCAAGTTCTCAAACGGACGCGCGGACACCTGTTCTGATATTCGCAAGCTGCCAAGGGCTTGGTTTTGATGCTGCAAAGTCCCCTGCTGTGCGCGGCATTCTGACGGCGACTGTGATGCCAAAAGAGGCCGAGAGCGTACATGATCTGACATCAATGGATGACTTTTTCCGTTCAGATCGGGGAGGTCGTTTGATTGCGCGCCGAATGAGTAACCCGGTTGAAATACATGATAGTGGCAGCGCCCGTTCAGGATATTACTGGCTTCTGGCAGAAGAAACACAGAACACGGATCCGGGTTTAAGTTCCTGGATTTGGTTGGGAATGACGACAATTTCCGGGCATACTGCCGCATTAAAGTTCTACCCGGCATCAGGTTTTGAGGGCGATGAGGCCGCGTCGGAGCAGGTATTTCACCAGTTTATGCGGCGTAACACCAGAAAGTGAACATTGTACGAAAAATTACACCTAAAGCCAGGTTGCATTTTACGGACAATTTGGGCAAAACTAGATACAGGGTCCAGCCGGAATAATTATAAACAGGCTGATTTGTCAAAAATAAAAATGCGATGCTGATTTCTGGTCGAAAATCAAACATAAGATGGTCGTTCCAGAATTCTGCGCATACGCAACAGGCAGATTTAAAAGCGGGTGTGATCTTAGAACATGTCAACTAAACCATCGAGTAGCATCATGAGCTTTTTGTTATCTGTTTTTCGGCCATCACGCCGAAAACCACCTGCACCGGTCCTGGCGGTCCCGGCGCAACCCGTAATTATCCCCGGTACACCATTTGGCACAGACTGGATGTGGCGGCCTGATCTCTGGGCTGGCACGATAGAACCTGATGTATTTGACAAATGTGAAACCGGGCAGCGCATCGGAACCTGCGCATCTGTCTTCCACGATTGTGCACAGCGCGATCTTAAGGTTTCGCAGGTTGGTAATTCGTCAAATAAACCAGTGTCCCCCTTCGCAGTTCAGTTTGAAGTCGGTGATTTTTCTGGCAGCTTCCTGTCTTTGGCCTTGGATTTACCAGATACTGCGGTCCGTGATATGCAAAAACGACATCTGTTCCGTCTGGAAGCAGATGTTGAATGCGACGCCGGTATCTCAATCTATGCCCGTCTGAATATCAAACATGGCCCGAACACCGAAAAGGTTCTGCAGCATGTGCCAGCAGGCAGCGGCACGATCAGTGCGGAATTTGATCTGGCCTATACACAGCTGAACGTGAAGCGTGTTGAAAAGATTTGGCTTGATCTGATCTTTGAAGACCCTTCCGGTAAGACGTTTACCCTGCAAAATGCACGGATGATCCATCGACCGCGTTCTGAACTGTAAGGGCCTGTTTTAGGCATATTCCAATTGCTGACATCCCCGCGGGCGTGACGTTAACGTTTAGGTTAACGCCGCGTCCGGGGTGACAGGGCGTTCGTTTCGGCGCAGATTGCCCTGAACGACAAAGGAAACGCCAATGACCAGCTATCCGCGCCTGCTTGCCCCTCTTGATCTCGGCTTTACGACACTGAAAAATCGTGTGTTGATGGGATCAATGCATACCAATCTGGAAGAACGGGGTGACTGGAATAGGGTGGCTGAATTCTATGCGGCCCGGGCGCGGGGTGGTGCCGGGCTGATTGTGACCGGTGGCATGGCTCCAAATGCTGAAGGCGGCGTATTTCCTGGTGCCGGTGGGCTGTTTTCTGACAAAGACATCGCAAACCATCGTGGTGTCACGGACCGCGTGCATGGCGAAGGCGGCAAAATTGTCATGCAAATTCTGCATGCCGGACGTTATGCATACAGTCCCGAATGTGTGGCACCCTCGCCTGTTAAATCCCCAATTTCTCCGTTCCCTCCAAAGGAACTAGATGCGGTTGGGATCGAGAAACAGATTGCGGATATCGTGACCTCTGCCTGCCGCGCGCGTGATGCGGGTTATGATGGTGTAGAGATCATGGGCTCAGAAGGATACTTCTTGAACCAGTTTCTGGTCACGCACACCAACAAACGAGAAGATGAATGGGGGGGAAGCCCTGAAAAACGCATGCGTTTGCCCATTGAGGTGGTGAAACGGGTGCGCGAAGCTGTGGGCACTGATTTTATTCTGATTTATCGCCTTTCGATGATCGATCTGATCCCGAATGGGCAGACGTGGGAAGAAGTGGTGACCCTTGCAAAGGCCGTGGAGGCCGCAGGGGCGACGATCATCAACACAGGCATTGGCTGGCACGAGGCGCGGATTCCAACAATTGCCACATCTGTGCCGCGCCGCGCTTTTTCCTGGGTGACAAAAAAGCTGATGGGTGAAGTATCCATCCCGGTGATCACATCGAACCGGATCAATACGCCAGAGGTGGGTGAGGAGGTTCTCTCTGATGGGTGCGCGGATATGATTTCGATGGCGCGACCTTTCCTTGCGGATCCAGATTTTGTTAATAAAGCGGCTGAGGGGCGTGGGGCTGAAATTGCGCCCTGTATTGCCTGCAATCAAGCCTGCCTAGATCATACTTTCGCGGGCAAACTGACCACTTGTCTTGTGAACCCGTTGGCCTGTCATGAAACCGAGATTGAGATCACACCGACGAAAAACCCGAAAAACATCGCGATTGTCGGGGCTGGCCCTGCGGGTGTGATGACAGCCATCACAGCGGCTGAACGCGGACATCAAGTGACGCTATATGACCGGGCCGGGCAGGTTGGCGGACAGTTGAATATGGCAAAACAAGTTCCGGGCAAGGAAGAGTTTCACGGCCTGGTGGCCTGGTTTGAAACCATGTTGTCAAAAGCTGGCGTAGATTTACGTCTGAATACAGATGTTGTTGCACAGGATCTTGATGGGGCGGATGAGGTGATTATCGCCACGGGCGTTACCCCACGCGATCCTCAGATCCCGGGGCAGGACGGGCCAAATGTTGTGAACTACATTGATGTGCTGCGTGACAGGGCCGCGGTGGGCAAACGTGTGGCTGTTGTTGGTGCTGGCGGGATAGGGTTTGACGTGTCCGAATTTTTGGTGACAGTGGATAGCCCGGCTGAAGATCTGGAAGCGTGGAAAGCGGAGTGGGGTGTGGGGGATCCTTCGGATACACGCGGTGGTTTGCATCCAGAAGGGGCCCAACCAGATGCGCCAGAGCGAGAGGTAACCCTGTTGCAGCGCAAGGCGGAAAAACCGGGGCGGCGCCTTGGGAAAACCACCGGCTGGATTCATCGTGCAACGTTGAAGATGAAGGGTGTGAAAATGGTAGGCGGTGTGAACTATGAACGTATCGACGCCGACGGGTTGCACGTTTCTGATGGTGAAGCGCGGGAAAACCCGCGGCTGATTGCAGTGGATACAATCGTATTATGTGCGGGACAGCTTCCTGAGCGCAGCCTGGCGGACGCGCTTGAGGCAAAGGGTAAATCCTGCCATGTCATTGGTGGCGCGGACGTCGCTTCAGAGCTTGATGCGAAGCGGGCAATTAACCAAGGGGTTCGCCTTGCTGTCGGATTATGAAGAGATGTGTGGTGTTATTGTGGGGGCTCGTGTTGAATTTTAAGGAAAATTTTCGACACCGTTAACATAATATCACGGTAATGTCCGGCGCTTGACCCATTCCTGCCCGAATTCATCGCATAGAATATGCCTTGGGGTAAAGCTTAGGCAGGTAAATGGACAGACTAACTGAAATGGAAGCTTTTGCTATGGTCGTTGACCAGGGCGGCTTCACCGACGCAGCCCGAAAAATGGGAATTTCCAAATCTGCGGTCTCGAAACATGTTTCGTCACTTGAGGCCCGGTTGGGCGCGCGTCTTTTGAACCGAACCACAAGGCGTGTGTCCCCTACTGAGATTGGCCTGATCTATTATGACCGCGCCCGGCGGGTTCTGAATGATGCCAGTGAAGCGGATTCAATCGTGACTTCGATGCAATCTGCGCCAGCGGGACAACTACAGATTTCAGTGGCGACAGATTTCGGCGTGAATCATTTGTCCCCAATAATTGGCAAGTTTCTTCGCCAGTACCCAGATATCAACGTGAATATGGAACTGAATAATCGGTATGTTGAACTGATCAGCGAAGGGTTTGACCTTGCGGTGCGGATCGGTGAACAGGATGATAGTTCCCTGCGGGTGCGCAAACTGGCTGAAACAAACCTGTGTATGGTGGGCGCGCCGGACTATTTTAAGCAATATGGGCAGCCGGCCAGGATAGATGACCTGAATGACCATAAACTGTTACACTATGCTGGCGATTCTTCCGCTGCAGTCTGGCAGCTGACGGCACCAACCGGGGAAAAGCGACAGGTCCGGACGTCGGGCTGGCTGTCGGTGAATGACGGGCAATCTTTGCTGAATGCGGCGATTTCGGGCCTTGGTATCGCTTGGTTGCCAAGTTTTCTATATGCTGATGCGATGGAAAAGGGGCTGGTGGTTAAAGCAATCCCAGCTGTTCCCTGTGAAACTCAGGGCATCTATGTTGTCTATCCCCCGGGTCGGTTCACCCAACCCAAGGTTCGCGCCTTTATTGATTTCTTGGCAGAGGCTTTTGTGCGGAACGGTCCTGACCACTGGTAAGGGCTATTCGGTGGATGTCAGAGTAACCTCAACCCGTCGATTTGCTTCCCGACCTGCATCCGTCAAATTGCTGGCACGCGGTGCAAGATATCCGACCCCTTCCGCCGCGACCTGAGAGGCACTGACGCCAAGTTCCTGCGTCAAATATTGCATGACAGAACGGGCCCGGCGTTTTGACAATGCGATGTTGGCGTCAAGGCTGCCCACGGCATCGGTATGCCCAACAAGCGTGACCTGACGTGCGGGGTTTTGTTTCAGGTAGTCAGCAAGAGCACCCAATGTTGAAATGCCGGATTGGGCCAGTTCTGCACCGCCGCTGCGAAATTGCACGGCTTCCAGAACAGCGTGGCCGACCGTTTCCAGCGACTGGCCAAGATCTGATGAGATGACAGGCGATATAATCGGGGCGACTGTGCCAGCCTCGCCTGACGAAATCGCAATTGATCCCGCCGCGCCCAACTGGTTGATCTGAACGAAACCTGTATCGTTGGTGCGGCTGATCATGATTGTTAGGGCTTCGCTGGTGCCTGCGTCTGAGGTGCGTCTGGCAGATAGAAATCGGAAATCATTCAGGTCGATATGCATCCCGGGTTCCGGAAATACATCCGCAGCGAAACGAAAATCAAAGCCACCACAGGCATCGGTTTCACATTCATAGACAAGGGAAAATTCTTCGTTTTCGAGTTGTCGTCGCAGAGGGTCCAATATCTGAAGGCTGGTCAGTTCAGAACTGGGCAATCGCCAAGCCTGTTTGCTGACCCCGCCTTCAAGGGCAATTGCTGGTATTCCCCCATCAACCCACGCACCAGTCACCAGGTTGAAACTGGACAAATCCGATGTTTCACTGGCGCTTAGCTGTGCTGGTAGTGGAAACTTAGGGGTAAATGCATGGCCTGCCATAGGAAACAGGCCAGCAGCACATATGAGCAGACGTTTAGGAATTGATTTCATCGATGGCTCGCGTGGTATTCCTTATTCGGGCGCATTTTGGTGCCCGAAGCAATCCGGTTGGTCATATTGTAAAATCCGGCAACCGAAGCGATATCCCAGATATCCCGTTCACTGAAGCCCACATCACGTAGTTTCTGGCGGTCGGTTTCAACCACTTCAGAACTGGATTTTGTCAGTTTCTCGGAAAACTCCAGCATCGCCCACTGACGTTCCGGTAGATCCAGCACCCGCCAGTTCATTACCAGCGCTTCGCCCAGTTGTGGATCGCCGGATAGTTCACGCACAGCAGCACCATGGGCAACAAGGCAGTAGTGGCATTTGTTGATCGAGGACACACAAACCGCGATCATCTCACGTTCCAGTTTGCTCAGCCCGGAATCCGCCAGCATCATATCGTTGTACAGTGCAGCGAAGGCGTTCAGCTTGTCGATGTCAAAGGCGTAGGCCTGCAGCACATTTGGGATCAGGCCCAGTTTATCCTGACAGATATCGAAATACTTTGCGGTCGCTTCGGGCAACGGGTCGACCATGGGCAGATCCAGGGCGGTTACGGGTTTGTCTGTCATGATGTGGCCTTACTTGGATTTCACGCGATAATGGTACTGTCCCACAGAACGCATGTTCAGGGAAGAATAGAGCGCATTTGCCCCCTGGTTTTCCTGTGTCACAATCACAGAAAAATACTTTGCCCCGTGATGTTTTGCCCAGGTGGCCGCTTTGCGCAGGGCACGTCCTGCACTGCCGTTGCGGCGTTGGGAAGGCGTGATTTCAAGGGCGTGCAACATCGCAATGTCGTTGTGGATCGCGATGTAAGCAACACCGGCGGGCCTGTCATTTGTGCGGGCGAAAATACTGGTCTTGGGTTCACAGCCACGGCGCATCACATCAATCCGCGCAGGGCCAATTCCGCCCTCAAGCCAAAGCTCTTCCATAATGCCAACAGGTGGCCATACGGTGAAGGCAGACATGCGCGGGGCATCTTCTTGTGCAATTTCATCAATATCAGCTAGCCAGAGAGTGACAGGATCTTTGATCGCATACCCC
The DNA here is from genome assembly GCF_049608145.1 of Halocynthiibacter sp. Taxonomy (NCBI): domain Bacteria; kingdom Pseudomonadati; phylum Pseudomonadota; class Alphaproteobacteria; order Rhodobacterales; family Paracoccaceae; genus Halocynthiibacter; species Halocynthiibacter sp. The sequence continues at coordinate 44,317 of NZ_JBMYXF010000002.1, read as the reverse complement.
CGGGCATCAAGTGCCCGATCAAGCGCGTCTTCGCCTTCGCGGATCATGAAAAGTGGCGTTTGGCTTAGGGTTTCCATTTTTCCCTCAGCCTCTGAAATATCGGGAACTTCACCAGGGTTTACAGCCGTTGCTGCAGAGACCCGCTGCCCGCCACCCGCGCCGTCACGTATAAACCATCCTTTCGGCGTGCATTCCCGTGCGGCGGGCGGCCAAGTTTCTTCGCAGACATCATAAAGGGCATATACGTCGACTGTGGTCATAGAAGGTTCCCCGCAAATGTGTTGCGCAATACATCCATCACGGATTTTGCGGCGTCTGCATCGTTACCCCGGATCACGATGTTTGTGCCATAGCGCCCTTCATGGTGGAACGGGTAAGACCCGATAGACAGATCCGGGTTGTCTTCCGCCAGCTTGCCAAGAGGTGCTGCTATATCACCTTCACCTACAAGAAACCGCTGGCTTTCCGACAGCAATGGTGCACCGCCGGTCAGGCCGGGCATGACGCTGTCGACCATAGCGCGGAATACGGATGGCACACCTGCCATGACGTAACAGTTTTCCACTTGAAACCCCGGTGCGATAGACACTGGATTATCAATCAGCACCCCATGTTCTGGGATACGGGCCATGCGCAGGCGGGCTTCGTTCAGTTCTGATCCCTGGCGTTCATAATGCGCAGCCAGCAACGCGCGGGCGTCGTCTCGCACGTCAATGTTCTGGCCAAAGGCCTCTGCCACGCAATCCGCCGTAATGTCGTCATGGGTCGGACCGATGCCACCAGAGGTGAACAAATGGTCATAAGTTCCACTCAGCGCCTGAATGGCGCTGACAATTGCGGGCGCATCATCAGACACAACCCGCGCCTCTTTCAGGTCAACGCCTTTTTCTGTCAGAACTTGCGCCAGATGATGCATGTTTGCATCTCGGGTGCGCCCTGACAAAATCTCATCCCCAATAACAAGCATTGCAGCAGTAGGATTGGGCATAGCGTATTCCTTAAGAAACTTTTGCCCCGGTATACGTCCTGAAGCGCCGCAGAGAAAGTCCTCTGCGCAGGGAAACGGAAATTTACGTGACGATAATTTCAGCGGTGGCTTCGATTTCCAGCTGCGCTTCATCTTCGACAAGGCCCGCGACCACAACCATTGTCATAGCGGGAAAGTTGCGCCCAAGCACCTTACGGTAGGTTTCGCCTACTTCCCTTTGATGTGCTAGGTATTCTTTTTTATCAATAACATACCAGGTTAGTCGTGTGATGTCCGCAGCCGTGCCACCGGCGGTTTCAACAACGGCGAGGATATTTTCTAGGGCCTGCTGCATTTGTCCGATGAAGTCGTGTTTTTCAAAGATTTGCTGGGCATTCCAGCCGATTTGCCCACCGACATAAAGCGTGCCACTTTCTGTCAGAACCCCATTCGCATAGCCTTTTGCCGGGGCCCACCCTTCTGGCTGTATGATTGTGTTCGTCATTGATTTGTCTCCATCTCCGTCAGGATGCGTGCCCGCAGCGCATCAGGCCAGGCTTCTGATTTTCCCTGGTTGTTCACATATATGAGCGTCAGAGCGGCGATAAACCGCGCTTGACCCTCACATTCCGTTTCGATTTGTAACGCAAGGCTTGCGGTGCCAATGCGCTGGATTTCAAGAGTGATATTCAATATATCACCGAGCTTGGAAGGGGCAGTAAATCGGGTCTGAATATCGCCTGTTGGCACCGCGTTTTTCGGATGAATTTCCGCGAATGGATGTTCGAGAATATCCTCAAACCAGGCCTCAACCGTGTCATTGATCATCTCAAAGTAACGTGGATAAAACACGATGCCAGCCGGGTCGCAGTGTTTAAATTTGACCTTTTGCGTCCGAGTGTATGCCATGTCACACCCCCAGATACTGATCGGTCAGATCATGGGTTAAATCGGTCATCACACCATCCCAAACCGTGCGCCCTTTTTCAAGGATTACAGCCCGGTCTGCCACCTGACGCAGCTCTTTCAGGGTTTTGTCTACCACAAGAATAGCCATGCCAGTTTCTGACTTAAGTTTATGAATGGCTTGCCAAATTTCCTGCCGTACAACCGGGGCCAAGCCTTCGGTTGCCTCATCCAGGATCAGAAGGCGTGGATTCGTCATCAAAGCCCGTCCGATCGCCAGCATTTGCTGTTCGCCACCTGATAAGGTGCTGGCTGTTTGGGTGTGGCGCTCTGCAAGGCGCGGAAAGAACTGTCCGACGGTTTCCGTGGTCCAATGTCCCGGCCGTGCGGTTGCAATTAGGTTTTCACCGACGGTGAGGTTTGGAAAACAGCGCCGCCCTTCCGGCACAAGCCCGATGCCCAGACGCGCTGCTTTATGCGATGGCAGCTGCCCGAGATCTTGCCCCGCAAATTCAAGCAGCCCGTCACGATGTTTCAGCATACGGCAGATGGTTGCAATGGTGGTTGTCTTGCCCATCCCGTTGCGTCCCATCAGGGCGATGACCTCGCCCTCAGATATTGTCAGGTCAACGCCGAACAGCGCCTGGGATGCGCCATAGAATGTAGTCAGGTTTGCAGCTTTCAGAAGGGTCATGCGCTTTCCTCCTCATCGCCCAGATAGGCTTCGCGTACCATTGGGTTTGTGCGGATTTCATCGGCGATGCCTGTCGCGATAATGCGCCCGTACACCAGCACAGAAATCCGATCAGCCAGGGCAAATACTGCGTCCATATCATGTTCCACCAGCAGGATCGGGGCCTCTTGTTTCAACTCACGCAGGAAGGTGGTCAGACGTTCCGATCCCCCATGTCCCAGGCCCGCCATGGGTTCATCCATGAGGAAGGCTTTGGGTTTTTGTGTCAGGGCGATGGCGACTTCAAGCTGGCGGCGTTCTCCATGGGAGATCTCGCTAACACGATCGCCCGCGCGATGGTTCAGACCGACCCGTTCAAGGGCAGATCGTGCGACCTCCAGCAGGGCCTTATCTTTCATCACCGGTCGCCAGAAGCGTGACACACGCCCATCCGCGCCCAGTGCGCCAAACACCGCATTTTGCAATACGGTCATCTCCGGGGCGAGTTGTGAAATCTGGAAAGTGCGTCCCAGCCCAAGTCGCGCCCGCGCAGGGGCGGCGAAGGTTGTGATGTCCTGCCCGGCGAAATGCACAGATCCGCTGTCGGGTTTCAGACCACCTGCGATCTGGTTGATCAGGGTCGATTTGCCCGCACCATTGGGGCCGATCAATGCGTGGATTTCACCGGGTTTCAACGTCAGCGATATATCGTCTGATGCCTTCAGCGCACCAAAGCTTTTGGAAATGCCGCGAATATCGAGAATATCAGTCATGGGCGGCCTCCCGCTTGGCCAGAAGACCAATCACACCGCCCGGCGCAAACAGCACAACCATCAGCAAAAGCAGCCCCAGGAAGATCTGCCAGTAATCAGAAACGCCGCCCAGGAAATGTTCCAGCAGGATATAGATCGCCGCGCCGACAAGCGGGGCAAACAGGCGCCCGGTGCCGCCGAGGATCACAAAAATCATGATTTCACCGGATGTGTGCCAGGACAGCATGACCGGGCTGACGAAACGGTTCAGATCTGCGGATAATGCCCCTGCCAGACCGCAGATCATGCCGGATACCACAAAGGCGATCAGGCGGATTTTATAGGGCGTCAGGCCAACGGTGCGTGTGCGGGTCTCGTTCTGGCGGGTGGCCTGCAGGGCCATACCAAAACGGGAATTTTCCAGACGGGATGACAAGAAGATCACGGCAGTCAGGATCAGAAAACAAAGCGCAAAGAACTGGATCGGGACCAGTGTGTTCAAGCCGGGAAATTCATTGCGTACATAGATCGCAAGCCCGTCCTCGCCGCCATAAGCAGGCCAGGAGATTGCGAAAAAGTAAAGCATCTGACCGAAGGCAAGCGTAATCATGATGAAATAGGCCCCATTCGTGCGCAGACTGAGCGCGCCGATGGCCAGCGCAGCCAGGCCGGACATGATTATCGCGAGCAGCCAGATCACCGGCATGGATTTTGTGCCCTCTAACAGGAAGGGGTGTTCCAGGATCGGGGCATAGCTTTGGGCGTGGCTGGCGAGAATACCCATGGCATAGCCGCCGATGCCGAAAAACGCGGCGTGTCCCAGGGAAATCATCCCGCCAAGGCCAAGGGCGATGTTCAGTCCGACACCGGCCAGGGCCAGGACGCAGATTTTGGTGGCAAGGGTGATGGTGTAAATCTCGCCCATCTGCCAGGCGGCAAGGGGCACGATCAGTAGAAACAGCCAGATTGCGGCGTTCAGGTGGGTCTCGCGGATCATGATGCGCCTCCGAACAGGCCTTGTGGTTTGAAGATCAGAACCCCGGCCATGAGGATGTAAATCAGCATAGAGGCAAGGGCCGAACCGATGGTGGTTGCGCTGGCGTTTTCCATGAAGGTTGCGAAGAATTGGGGCAGCAGGAAACGGCCCATTGTGTCTGTCAGGCCCACCAGAAGTGCGCCGATCAGCGCCCCTTTGACGGAACCAATGCCGCCGATCACAATCACCACGAAAGCAAGGATCAGAACAGGTTCTCCCATGCCGATCTGAACGGATTGAATTGCGCCGACAAGTGCACCTGCAAAACCGGCAAGTGCTGCGCCCAGGGCGAAGACCACAGTATAAAGCCAGGCGATATCAACGCCCAGGGCTGCGATCATTTCGCGGTCGCTTTCACCGGCGCGGATGCGGATGCCCAGGCGCGTACGGGTGATCAGAAGGTACAGGCCAAGGGCAACCGCAAGGCCTGCGACAATGATCATCAGGCGATAGGCGGGGTACTGAATGCCAAAGGGCAGGCTTACCGGGCCGGAGAGTGCAGCGGGCACATCAAGGAACAGCGGGAAAGACCCGAAGATCCAGCGGGTGCCTTCCGAGAAAATTAGGATCAATGCAAATGTCGCCAGCACCTGATCAAGATGATCGCGGTGATACAGCCGCCGGATCACCAGCATTTCGACCAGCATACCTGCTGCCGCTGCGCCCGCAAGCGCCGCCATCAGGCCTAGGACAAAAGAGCCCGTGTAAGCCGCAACCGCCGCACATAGAAACCCGCCCACCATGTAAAGCGACCCATGGGCGAGATTGATCAGCCCCATGACCCCGAAGACCAGCGTCAGGCCCGCAGACATGAGAAAAAGCATCACCCCGAACTGCACACCGTTCAGCAGCTGTTCGGCAAAAAGTGCCAGTGACATAGAGAATTCCTGTTCGCGTTTGTATGCGCATGGCCGGGCAGCCTATGCCGCCCGGCCGGGTTTATTTAGTTCAGAGAACAATCCGCTGCATAGGCATCCGTATGGTTTTCAAGGCCGGTGCCGATGATGCGGTTTGTGTAAACGTCACCTTCTTTGATGACTTCGCGCACATAGATGTCTTGGATCGGGTGGTGGTTTGATCCGAATTCAAAATCGCCCCGCACAGATGCGAAATCGGCCGCTTGCAGTGCAGCACGGAAGGCATCCTGATCATCCACATCGGCAACATTCATCGCGGAAATAATCAGGTTCGCCGTGTCGTAACCCTGAGACGCATAAAGCGATGGCAGGCGGTCATATTCAGCCTGGAAGGCTTCAACAAAAGCAGCATTTGTGGCGTTGTCGATGTCTTTGTTCCACTGGCTGGTGTTCACAACGCCAAGGGCCGCGTCACCCACTGCCTGCAGAATGCCCTGATCAAAGGAAAACGCCGGGCCAACCACAGGCAGATCCACACCAGAGGCCGCATATTGTTTCAGGAAGGCAATGCCCATGCCGCCGGGCAGGAAGAAATAGACACTATCTGCACCAGACGCCCGGATCTGCGCGATTTCAGCGGCGTAATCTGTCTGGCCAAGTTGTGTGTAAAGCTCGCCTGCCAGCTCACCTTCATACATGCGTTTGTACCCAGTCAGCGCATCCTGGCCCGCAGGATAGTTTGGCGCAAGAATGAAGGAATTCGCATATTCGGCAGAGTTCGCATAAGCGCCCGCAGCTTCGTGCAGGTTGTCATTCTGCCAGGCCACATTGAAATAGTTTTCATGGCAACCACGACCCGCCAGCGCAGAAGGGCCAGCATTTGGTGACAGGTAGAATTTACCCTGTGCGGTGGCAGAAGGGACAACCGCCATGGCGAGGTTTGACCAGATGATGCCGGTCAGGATGTCCACGTCTTCCGACTGGATCATTTTATCGGCCAGTTGTACGGCGATGTCAGGTTTGCGCTGATCGTCTTCAATCACGACTTCCAGATCATCGCGCCCGGCCATCTCAACCGCCAGCATGAAGCCATCGCGCACATCAATGCCAAGGCCTGCACCGCCGCCCGAAAGCGTGGTGATCATGCCGACTTTGACTTCGGCGGTGGCCTGGGTCGCCAGCAGCATCGCGGCGGATGCCATCAGTGTTTTCATAATTTTCATGTCTTCCTCCCTTAATTTATGCCCGCAGTCTGGGCTTTCGCGTTCCTGTTGTCATCCGCTTTCTTTAAGCCTGAAGCGTTGTATTTTTCCGGTTTCTGTTTTTGGCAAAGCTTTGGTGAAGACAACGGATCGTGGGTATTTAAACGGCGCGATGGTTGCTTTCACATGATCCTGCAATGCTTTGGTTAATGTTTCGCCCGGCACGGCTGCCGCGTTCAGAACCACATGGGCCTGCACGATGGAACCACGTGCGTCATCCTTGGCACCGATCACCGCGCATTCGGCCACATCCGGGTGGGCAAGAAGCGCAGCTTCGACCTCTGGTCCGGCGATGTTGTAACCGGACGAGATAATCATATCATCATTGCGGGCGGCAAAATGCAGATAGCCATCGGCATCTTTCATGAAACTGTCGCCGGTGACATTCCAGCCGTCCAGCACATAATCAGCCTGGCGGTCATCTGTCATGTAACGACACCCCGTGGGGCCCCGCACCGCAAGGCGTCCGATCTCGCCCGCAGGCAGTTCAGCGCCTGTGTCATCAATCACCTTCACTTCATAGCCCGTGACAGGTTTGCCGGTGCAAGCAGGGCGGTGATCGTCAAAACGGTTGGAGATAAAGATATGCAGCAGCTCGGTCGCACCGATACCATCCAGCATCGGTTTGCCTGTCTTGCGCATCCAGTCGTCATAGACGGGTTTGGGCAGGGTTTCACCGGCTGAAACAGCGGCGCGCAGACTGGACAGATCCGCGCCTTCTTCCATCGCGGCCAGCATGGCACGGTAAGCGGTGGGGGCGGTGAAACAGACGGTGGCTTTGTATTTCTCGATGATCTCAATCATATTCGGCGGGCTTGCGTTTTCCAGCAATGTCGCCGCTGCGCCAAAACGCAGGGGGAAGATCGCAAGGCCACCAAGGCCAAAGGTAAAGGCCAGCGGGGGCGAGCCAATGAACACATCTTCCGGCGTGACGCCCAGAACTTCTTTCGCGTAGCCATCTGCAATGATCAGCAGATCGCGGTGAAAATGCATGGTCGCCTTGGGTTCACCTGTGGTGCCAGAGGTGAACCCAAGCAAAGCCACATCATCGCGCGACGTGGGGCAGGGCGTGAATTGCACGGGCTTTTCCAAAGCCAGACGATCCAGTTCGGCATCATGGTTGGAGGTGCCGTCAAAACCGGTGACTGTTTTCAGAAATGCGCTGTCATTTGCACATGTCGTCATTTCATCCATCAACCGCGTGTCGCACAGCGCGTGGGTGATTTCGGCTTTATCAACGATCTTTGTCAGCTCTGCCGCGCGTAGCATGGGCATGGTGTTCACAACCACTGCCCCGGCCTTAGTTGCGGCCAGCCAGCAGGCGACCATGGCCGGGTTGTTGGCGGAACGGATCAGCACGCGATTGCCGGGCTTTATCCCCAGATCATCGACGAGTGCATGGGCCAGGCGATTGGTCCAGTCAGCCAATTCCTTATATGTCCGCCGCCGTCCATTGCCGATCAGGGCAGTGTGATCGCCAAAACCGCGATCCACCATGGCATCGCACAGCTCATGCCCGGCGTTCAGCCGTTCCGGATAGTCAAACCCGTCTAGCAGAAAATCCGGCCATTGATCCTGTGGCGGCAGGTTGTTGCGTGTGAACGTGTCCACATGCGCGCTTTCGCCCAATTTATTCATCTCGCTTCCTCCCCTTGGCCCGCCTCCCAACAGGCCAGATGTTCAGTCTTTCAACGCCTCCCGGGCAATCACCACGCGCTGCACGTCACTTGCGCCCTCATAGATGCGCAAAGCTCTTATTTCGCGGTACAGTTTTTCAACCATCATGCCGGATCGCACGCCGTCACCGCCGAATAGCTGCACCGCGGTATCAATGACCTTCTGCGCTTCGTCCGTTGAAAACAGTTTTGCCATGGCGGCTTCGCGCGTGACTCGCGGCGCGCCCATGTCTTTCGTCCAGGCCGCCCTGTAGACCAGCAAGGCTGCGGCATCGATCTTCAGCGCCATATCTGCGATATGCCCCTGTACCATCTGCAGTTCTGCCAGCGGGGCACCTTGTACATGGCGTGTTTTAACACGTGTGATCGCCTCATCTAGGGCCCGTCGAGCAAAGCCCAAGGCAGCGGCGGCCACGGTGGAACGGAAGACATCGAGCACCGACATGGCGATCTTAAACCCCTGGCCTGGTTCACCAATCATGGCGCTTGCAGGAATGCGACAGTCGGTGAAACGCAGGGTCGCAAGCGGGTGCGGTGCGATGGTTTGTTGACGTTCAGCTATCTCAAATCCCGGCAGGCCAGCAGGCAGAATAAAGACCGACAGCCCACGTGCGCTCGGTGCTTCCCCGGTGCGGGCGAACAGCGTATAAATATCGGCGATCCCGCCATTGGAAATCCAGGTTTTCTCGCCGTTCAGAACGTATTCATCGCCGTCGCGCTGGGCGGTCATGGTGGAATTGGCAACGTCAGACCCGGATTGCGGTTCTGTCAGGGCAAAGGCGGAAATCGCCGTGCCACTGCGGGTTTTTGGCAGGTATTCAGCCTTTTGCGCATCCGTTCCAAACAGTGAAATCGCACCGGTGCCGAGCCCCTGCATCGCGAAGGAAAAATCCGCCAGCCCGTCATGATAAGCCAGCGTTTCGCGGATCAGGCAGAGGGTGCGGACGTCGAGCTTTGCCCCCGCGTCCGCAGGATCCACCCCGGAATGCGCGGCCCAGCCATCCCGACCGAGGCGTGTGACTAAATTCTGGCACAGGACGTCTGTGTCGGAATGGTCTAGATCAGAGAGTTCCCGTGCGGCCCAGCCTTGCAGGTCTTCGGCGAGCGCCCGGTGGTGTTCGTCAAAAAATGGCCAGGAAAGGTATGATTTATCGACCATGAACTTGCCCCTTCACCTTTCCGAAAATACTCCCGCCGGAGGCGTCGAACATTGGCCCGCAGGGCAACGTCAGAAAATTCATCTCTTAGTCCCCCTCAAATACCGGTTTTTCTTTGGCGACAAACGCATTGTATGCGCGTTTGAAATCTTCCGTCTGCATGCAAATCGCTTGGGCCTGGGCCTCGGCTTCAATCGCCTGATCAATCGACATAGACCATTCTTGGTTCAACATGGTTTTGGTCATCATATGGGCGAAATTGGGTCCGGATTTGATGCGATCCGCCATTCCCTGCGCTTCTGTTTCTAAAGCGTCAGTTGAAACCAGACGGGAATAAAATCCCCATGCCTCACCTTCCTGAGCAGACATGGAACGCCCTGTATAGAGCAATTCTGCCGCGCGGGATTGCCCAATGATCCGGGGTAAAATTGCGCAAGCGCCCATGTCACAACCAGCAAGCCCGACACGGGTGAACAGAAAGGCTGTCTTTGTCTCGGGCGTTGCAATACGCATGTCGGACGCCATGGCGATGATTGCGCCCGCCCCGACACAGATGCCATCGACCGCGGCAATCACAGGCTTGCCGCAATTCATAATTGCCTTGACCAGGTCGCCGGTCATCCGGGTGAAACGCATGAGATCTTTCATGTTCATCCGCGTCAACGGCCCAATGATGTCATGCACATCACCCCCGGATGAAAAGTTTCCACCGTTTGAGGCAAAGACCACCACATCCACATCATCGACGTAATGTAGGTCACGGAACCAGTCACGCAGCTCTGCGTAACTTTCAAAGGTCAGGGGGTTCTTGCGGTCTGGTCGATTCAGCCGCACGGTCGCCACGCGATCGGTGATCGACAGTTTAAAATGCTGAACTTCAGTGCATGCATTAGTCATGTGTCTGATCCTCCACCGTCTGCAATTGCGCGGACAGGTAATCTGCATCTTCCGGCGCAAAGGCGCCCAGCAATTCGTCAATCCAGGCTTCATGCGCCTCGGCGAGTTTTTCGAAGTGAATTTTACCCCCACGGGTCAGCCGCACTTTGGTCGCGCGCCGGTCGCCCTTTACCGCCACCCGTTCCACCATGTCATCTTCCACCAAGCGTTCAATAATGCCGGTGACATTGCCATTGGATACTTTCAGACCACCGGCCAGCTCGCTCATCCGCAGTCCGTCTTCATGGCGCATCAGCGCAGCCATGACGTCAAAACGCGGCAGGGTGGAGTTAAATTCCACGCGCAGGCGTTCGCGCAATGTTGTCTCAATCCCCCGGCTGGTCTTCAGTAGGCGCAGCCAGAGCCGCAGGCGGGATTTTGAATCGGGTTCCGGGTTTAGCATGTCTTCACCTTCATATTTCACCGCCTGAGATCGGCAGGGCCGCACCATTCACGCCGCGCGCGCTGTCTGAACAGAGCCAGAGTACCATATCCGCGACCTCCTGCGGGGTGACGAAACGGTCTTGCGGGTTGGGGGCACGCAGGGCACGTTCGGCCTTTGTGCGCGCCATCCCGGTTTTTTCCATGATGATTGTGATGGACCGCTCCAGCATCGGGGTGTCGATAAAGCCTGGGCAGATCGCGTTCACGGTCACACCGGTTTGCGCAAGTTCCAGGGCCAGCGCGCGGGTCAGGCCGACAACCCCGTGTTTCGCCGCCACATAGCCCGCGACATAGGGATAGCCTTTCAGTCCGGCGGTAGAGGCAATGGAAATCATGCGCCCTTCGCCGGCCAGCTCCATATCGGGCAAAGCGGCCTGGAAGCAGTTGAACACGCCTGTCAGGTTCACATCCAGCATGGTCTGAAATTCGTCGGCAGAGGTTTTCGCGAAAGGCTTGCTTTCGGCCGCACCCGCATTGGCGATGATCATATCGATGGCACCATTCACGCCGCGTGCCTCGCGAAATGCGGATTTTACGGCATCGGTATCTGTCACATCACAGCAGGTGTAGCCAATCGCTTTATGCTGTTTTGCCACTTGTTTCAGAGGGGCTTCCGTGCGGCCCATCACCGTCACCCGTGCGCCTGCATGGGCCAGTGTTTCAGCGATTGCTGCGCCGACACCCGTGCCGCCGCCTGTTACCACTGCGTGTTTACCTGTTAGGTCGCTCATCACACTTTCCCCAGCATTTCAGCATTGCGATCCGCCAGACGCCAGGCCTGTTCGCGGCCCGCGTCATAGGGCAGGGGCCACGTCGCAGAACGATCCCCGATTGCCGCGCCATTATGCAGGGTCCAGTATGGATCAGCCAGATGCGGGCGGCCAACGGCGACCAGATCGGCACGCCCGGCCATCAGGATGGAATTGGCGTGATCGGGTTCAAAGATATTGCCCACCGCCATGGTCGCGATGCCCGTGTCATTGCGGATGCGATCCGAGAAAGGCGTCTGGAACATACGGCCATAGATGGGTTTGGCGTCGGTTGTCGTCTGACCTGCAGATACGTCGATGATGTCGGCCCCCGCCGCATGGAACATATCTGCGATGTCGACGGCATCGATCGGGGTGACACCGGCCTCTCCCACCCAGTCATTTGCAGAAATCCGCACGGACATGGGTTTGCCTTCCGGCCAGACTGCACGCATGGCCTTGAAGACTTCCAGCGGGTAACGCATGCGGTTTTCCAGACTGCCGCCGTAACCATCGGTGCGCTGGTTGCTGACAGGGGAAATGAAGGAGCTGATCAGATAGCCATGGGCGGCGTGCAATTCGACCATGTCAAAACCTGCACGATCCGCCATTTCAGTTGCAGCCACAAACTGATCCCGCACCTCATCCATCTCAGCGCGGGTGATTTCGCGCGGAGTGGCGTTGTTGTCCGACCAAGCAATAGGCGAGGCTGATATCAGATCCCAATTGCCACTTTCCAGCGGTTGATCCATGCCTTCCCAGCCAATGCGCGTAGACCCCTTGCGCCCGGCATGACCGATCTGGCAGCAGATCTTTGCGTCGGTTTCGGCGTGTACGAAATCCGTTAGGCGTTTCCAGCCCGCTTCATGTTCCGGTGCATATAGACCTGGGCAACCTGGCGTGATTCTGCCCGTGTTAGACACACATGTCATCTCTGTATAGATCAGCGCGGCCCCGCCTTTTGCGCGTTCCCCATAATGGATCAAATGCCAATCCGTAGGTGTGCCATCCACGGCCTTATATTGTGCCATGGGGGACACCACGATGCGGTTTTTCAGGCCCATGTCGCGCAGTTTATAAGGTGCAAACATCGGCGCACGCACCGGCGTTTCTGCGCCGCCTGCTTGGGTCTGGAACCATTTTTCGGCACTCTCCAGCCAATCTGCGTCGCGTTCACGCAGGTTTTCGTGGCTGATGCGCTGGGACCGGGTCAGCAGGGAATAGTTGAACTGCACCGGGTCCAGATCCAGGTAACGTTCCACCTGTTCAAACCATTCCAGCGAATTGCGCGCCGCGGATTGCAGGCGCAGCACATCCAGGCGGCGTTCCTCTTGGTAACGTGTAAATGCGCCTTCCAGCGTGTCTTCGGTGTGAATGAACTCCGCCAAGGCAATCGCACTGTCAAAAGCCAGACGTGACCCTGACCCGATCGAAAAATGCGCGGTGGCAGACGCATCGCCCAGCAGCACCACATTCTCATGATGCCATTTCTCACACAGCACCCGGGGGAAGTTCATCCAGACGGCGGATCCACGCAGGTGATCGGCGTTGGACATCAGCTTATGCCCGCCCAGATGATCCGCAAAGATTTCTTCACATTTCGCGATGATCTGGTCCTTGCTCATCGCTTCAAAGCCAAATTTATCCCAGGTCTCTTGCTGGCATTCGACAATCACCGTGGCAGTGTCATCATCAAACTGGTAAGCATGGGCCCAAACCCAACCATGTTCGGTTTTCTCAAAGATAAAGGTGAAAGCGTCGTCGAATTTCTGCTGGGTGCCGAGCCAGATGAATTTGCATTCACGTACATCAATTTCGGGTTTGAAATGCTCGGAATGGGCGTCACGGACTTTGGAGCCCAAACCATCACAACCAACTACCACGTCATATTCGGCCTGGTAGTCTTGCACAGGTTTCGCTTCGGTCTCAAACACAAGGTTCACGCCCAGCTCTCGCGCGCGTTCTTGCAGGATCAATAACATCCGCATCCGGCCAATGCCGGCAAAGCCATGGCCGCCGGACACGGTGCGCACCCCGTCATGCACCACGGCAATGTCATCCCACCAGGAAAAGCTGTCACGGATCATTTGCGCTGAAACAGGGTCGTTTTCCGAAAGGTTGCCCATCGCATCATCGGACAGAACAACCCCCCAACCAAATGTGTCATCGGCTTTGTTGCGCTCAATCACGGTGACCTGTGCCTCGGGTTGGCGCAGTTTCATTGAGATAGCAAAGTAAAGCCCGGCAGGGCCGCCGCCCAGACATGCGATTTTCATGTTTTCCTCCTTGTCGGGGCCTGTGTCCTGACACCTGTCCCTTGCTGAACTGTGCCACAGGTGGAATTTATTTCAAGTATAAAATATTTAAGGTGCGAGTATTCGTGTTATCTATCGGTGCAATCGCTGTAAAACAGGGTGGAAATCCCGTTGACAGCTGATGGTCCTGCCCCTAAAAGCCCTCTGTTCCCGGGCAGAATCTGTTCTGGGGATTCTTTGGTGTTGGTGGCCCTCGCAAGAGGATGCCTGTCACCCGGGTTTCCGGGAGAAGGACAACGCCCTTCAATAAACCGCAGCGCGGACGCCTAAATAGGCTGACAAGCGGGCACAGAAGGAGAACAGCAATGACTAAACGTACTGCTGCCAAATACAAAATTGACCGCCGCATGGGCGAAAACATCTGGGGCCGTCCTAAGTCTCCAGTAAACCGTCGTGAATATGGCCCAGGCCAGCACGGTCAGCGCCGTAAAGGCAAACTGTCTGACTTCGGTATCCAGCTGCGCGCCAAGCAAAAGCTGAAAGGCTACTATGGCGACCTGACCGAGAAGCAGTTCCGTCGCATCTATGGCGAAGCTGAGCGTGTTAAAGGCGATACAGGTGAAAACCTCATTGGTCTGCTTGAGCGTCGTCTTGACGCTGTTGTGTACCGCGCGAAATTCGTTGCAACTGTTTTTGCAGCACGTCAGTTCGTAAACCACGGCCACGTGACTGTGAACGGCAAGAAAGTGAACATTCCTTCTTACCGTGTTAAAGAAGGCGACGTGATCGAAGTTCGTGAAAAGTCCCGCCAGCTGGCTGTTCTGATCGAAGCAACACAACTGGCAGAACGTGATGTTCCTGACTATGTTGAAGCGGATCACTCCAAAATGAAGGCGACTTTCATTCGCACTCCGGGTCTTGGCGATGTGCCATACCCAGTGATGATGGAACCAAACCTCGTCGTGGAATTCTACGCGAAAAACTAATTTTCGCCGAACCACTGAGAATTTTAAAGGTCGCCTTGGGGCGGCCTTTTTTATTTGCCTGCGGCCCCGGGCCTGTGCCACCCTGTCTGTACATCGGGGAGGATGTCATGAAGAAATCTTTAATAAGTGCGGGAGTTATCAGTATGGTTATCGGGGCGGCCCAGGCGGAAACAGTGGAAATTAATGGCAGCACCCTGTCCTACACTGTCGTGGGGGATGGCCCTGCGGTTATGGTGATGCACGGCGGGCTGGGTCTTGATCACACCTATCTGCGGCCTTATTTCGATCAGCTTTCTGATGGGCATTCGGTGATTTACTATGATCACCATGGGAACGGTCAATCAGATCATCCCGCAGATTTTTCTGACCTGACAATGGATCGTCTTGTGTCTGATGCCGATGGGTTGCGTGCACATCTGGGACACGATGACATGATCTTGATAGGGCATTCCTACGGAGGATTCATTGCCCAAGCTTATGCTGCGGCCCATCAAGATAAGTTGACAGGTCTTGCGCTGATCGACACGGCGCCAGCGCTGGACTATGAACCTGCGCTTGCCGGGAATGATGCGCAAATGGGGGCGTTGGGTGCATTGTTTGCAGGCCCGATGCCGGATGATGAGACTTTCCGCGCGACCTGGAATCTTGTCATACAGATGTATTTCAAAGATTATGACCCGGCACTGGGCGCAAAGCTGGATGAAGCAACAACATATTCTTACCAGGCTTGGAATGCGGCGGCGGGGCTGTTGGGGTCGTTCAATATGGTGGAAGAGCTTCCGAAAATTAGTGTGCCAGTCTATGCCGTTGCAGGGCGTGTGGATGGTATCACTCCGCCAGAGCAAGGGGCCGGCAGAATTGCAGATCTTGCACCGAATGCGCAACTGACGATTTTTGAGAATTCCGGTCATTACCCGTTCATTGAGGAAGAAAACGCGTTCTTTGATGACTTGCGCAGTTGGATGTCTGGCCTCTGACTTTGATCTGAATAGCCTGCCATTGGGGGCGGAAAGTTAGCTTTTGTCGGAGAAGCCGTGCATTTCGAAAAGGGGCATTTTGGTGCCCCTTTTTTTATATCTGCGGGATGAGGTGTTTTCCCCATGGTCTTGCGCGGATGCTGAGGTTAAAACGGCCCGTGAATGTGTAAGCAAGGATGGGTTTCCCCAATGACAAGCATCCGGCCAAAAAGCAGTGTGAAGAATATCGCGCCCTACAAAGGTGGCGAAGCAAAAGTCGCTGGTGTACGCGACGTGATCAAACTGTCATCCAACGAAAACCCAGCTGGTCCATCTGAAAAGGCGACCGAAGCGTGGCGCAAGTCGGGCCATGAACTGCATCGCTATCCGCCCTCTGATCATAAAACACTGATCCGTGCTCTCGCGGCGCAGTTTGATCTGGAAGAGGAAGGGATCATTTGCGGGAATGGTTCTGACGAAGTAATTTCACTTCTGTGTCAGGCTTATGTTGGCGAAGGTGATGAGGTCATTCATACGGAACACGGCTTTGCCATGTATCGCATTTCTACGCTTGCGGCGGGTGGTACACCTGTTGAGGTGAAAGAACGTGGTCGTCTGACCGATGTGGATGCAATCCTAGAGGCCTGCACAGAACGCACAAAGCTTGTCTTTATTGCGAACCCCAACAACCCCACTGGCACCATGATTGGTGGCAATGAAGTTGGCCGTCTGGCCGCTGGCCTGCCGGAGCAATGCCTGCTGGTTCTGGATGGCGCGTATGCGGATTATATCGAAAACTTTGATGGCGGTGCCGGGTTGGTCGAAAGCCGTGACAATGTTGTCATGACACGTACCTTTTCCAAGCTGTATGGTCTCGGTGGATTACGGGTCGGCTGGGGGTATGGTCCGAAGAACGTGATCGAAACTTTATTGAAGATCCGTCCACCCTTTAATCTGTCCCGTCCGCAACTGGACACAGCCGAAGCCGCCTTGAAAGATCAGGACTATGTCACGAAATGTCGCAATGAAAATGCGCGTTTGCGGGCGTGGTTGGCCGAAGCTTTGGCCGAACATGGCGTAATGTCTGATACGTCTTGCGCAAACTTTATTCTTGCACGCTTTGCATCTGAAGAAGAAGCAAATGCCTGTGATGCAGAACTGCGCAAAGAAGGCCTGATTGTGCGTAAAGTTGGGGGATATAACCTTCCCAACTGTTTGCGGATCACAATTGGTGATGAACCATCCTGCCGTCGTGTGGCCCATGTGATCGGGCGATTTAAAGAAGGCGATGCGTCTGATCCCACGGTTAAAGCGGATGTATCTGAATGACGCAGATTTATGATCGGGTAGCACTTATTGGCCTGGGGCTGATCGCGTCTTCAATGTTCTGGGGCATGAAACGCGCGGGCCTTGCCGGCGAAGTGACGGGTTTTGCGCGTTCAGAAAAAACGCGCGCCCGCGCCAGAGAAATCGGTCTGTGTGATATGATCTGTGACAGCGCGACGGATGCTGTGAAGGATGCGGATCTGGTCGTGCTTTGTGTGCCTGTTGGCGCGATGGGAACGGTTGCCGCTGAAATTGCACCACATCTGAAACAGGGGGCTGTGATCACCGATGTTGGCTCCGTGAAAGCCGCCGTTATCAGAGATGTCTCACCTCATTTACCTGATCATGCCTGTTTTATCCCGGGCCACCCTCTGGCGGGTACGGAACATTCTGGTCCAGACGCCGGTTTTGCGGAGCTGTATGACAATCGCTGGTGTTTGCTCATTTCCGATTGCTGTGAAAATCCGGAAGAAATCGATCGCCTGACAAAGTTCTGGGAAGGGCTTGGCGCGAATGTTGAACAGATGGATGCGGAACATCATGATCTTGTGCTGGGCGTGACCAGCCATGCGCCGCACCTGATTGCATATACAATGGTGGGTGTCGCTGATGATCTGCGCCGTGTGACCGACAGCGAAGTGATCAAATATTCCGCTGCTGGTTTTCGGGATTTCACCCGTATCGCTGCGTCTGATCCGACCATGTGGCGCGATGTGTTTCTGAATAACAAAGAAGCCACATTGGAAATTCTGGGTCGTTTCACCGAGGAGCTTTTTGCTCTGCAACGCGCGATACGCACGGGCGATGGTGAGCTGCTGCACGATTATTTTACCCGCACCCGCACCATTCGTCGCGGCATTATCGAGGCAGGTCAGGACACAGACGCGCCAGACTTTGGCCGGGGGGCGAAACCCGCCGCACCAGAATGACCAAGCGCGGTTTCACATATGCGCTGATGACCGCATTGATCTTGGGTCAGCCCGCGCTGGCCAATGCGCCATCCCGTTCGCTGATCCCGCAACTGCGTCCGGGAACGGTTGTTCAAAGCACCGTGCGTCAGACGACTGTGCCTGTCTTTTATAATCCATCAATCCGGCCACAATTGCGCCCGGGCACGCGCAGCGTGGCGCGCACTGTTGTATCGGCACCCGCCGCGACAGTTGGCTTTATCGCGGCTTCGGTGCCTGGTGTTAGCCGATCCCTGATCCCACAGCTGCGCCCTGCAGGACTTGCACAGCGACGGGTCGCACAGGCGGCCGCAACCACTGCTGCACCTGCGGGGGAAAGCAATGCAGAACGGCGTCGCCGTGAACGGGATGAACGACGTGCAGCACGTCAGCGCGGCAATCAACCTCGTCGGGGATCTGTCTGTGGAGATCGCACAATTCGCGGAGAACAAGTGGCTTCTATTGCGGGCACGATGCGTGGGTGTGGTGTGTCTAACCCTGTGCGGATTACTGAAATTGATGGCGTGACATTGACCAGTCCTGCGACAATTAACTGCGATACAGCGCAGGCGTTAAAGACTTGGATCAATGAAGGCGTGCGTCCTGCTGTGGGGCGTCTTGGCGGAGGTGTCGAAAGCATTCGCGTGATTGCCAGCTATTCCTGTCGCACACGTAATAACCGGGCCGGTGCGCGTGTCAGTGAACATGGTAAGGGCAACGCGGTTGATATTGCCGGGATCAATCTAAAAAACGGCGCAGATATTACGGTTCTGTCCGGTTGGCGTAGCAATCCGCAACGTGAACTTTTGCGGCGTATGCATCGATCAGCCTGCGGGCCTTTTGGCACGGTTCTGGGACCCGATGCAGACCGATACCATCAGGATCATTTCCATTTCGACGTCGCCAACCACGGCAGTGGGCCTTATTGCCGTTAACCCGCGAACAGAACAGGCGCCTGAGCTAGTGGGAACGGCCCCAACCAGATCTGCCCATCGCGAAAGAGCAACGGGGCGTTGAGGGTTGTGGGATCACCATCTGATAACGTGAGTGCACTTAACGCGCCTTCCCAGCCAGGCTGTGCAAGGCCAGTACTGACCAAAACCTGAAAGATATCGCGCCAGTTCTGGATTTTCAGCGCCATCTGGCCATCTGGTCGACCAGATGCATCCGGCGTCAGCCGCCCGCCGATTGTGACAATCGCATTGCCCCAGATCAGTTTGGCCTCTCGCAGATCAAGAGCCTTTAACACCGGTGGGGCAATCCGATTAACTGGGCCAGCGAATTCCAAGGATGTATCGCTGCGAAATTCGGACAGATGCAAGGGCAGTTTTTGTTCTGGGTCAATAGCTGCCATCAGGTCTGCAGGGGGTAAGATTTGTTTGAGACTGATGAGGAGGTCATGCGTTTCAGATGTGTTCGGGTTTTGGCGGGTGGCGATGAACAGTTCAGAAATGGAAAGGGTTTGTTGTGTCGCTACAGGTTTGATCTGCAGATCTCGCGCCACCATTTGGCTGCGTTCAAGGGGCAGGCTGACATCCGGTTCAAACACCACACTTGCCTGCATTTCGCTGGACAGAATATCGGTTGTGAAATCACCAACTGTCAGGGTCTGGGTTTCAGGCCATGATGCAATCAGATGCCAAGGCTTATAGCTGAGCGCTGCTGTCGTGAACCAGGGTGCCTGCCATGCAATACCTTCTGCGGGGATCTTTAGGTCAACATCGTGCATCACCGTGTCAAAACGGTTGGGAAACCCCTGTACGCCAAATTCGGAATATTGCAGATTAATACCTTGATTGGCAGCTTCATCAAAGGCCGTGTTCAGACGGCTTTCCAACGTGGTTGAGCCAACAACCCAATATCCACCCCAGCCAATGAAGCCACATAGTATAAAGATAATCAGCCCGCGCATGGTTGCTCTTCCCCTTTTGCGTTTCCTGGTGTTTACAGGGGCGCAGGAAAAAGGGCTAGCATTGTCTTTGCGGGCTGGAATGGAATGAGCGTGAAATGGTAGATATTGATATTTCTGGCGGGTTTTGGGTGTTTGGCTATGGCTCGCTTTTGTGGAACCCGGGGTTCCCGGTGGCGCAGCAGAAACAGGCGCGGCTGAATGGCTGGCATCGGTCGTTTTGCATGCGCTCTATTCACCATCGCGGGACAGAAGCGCATCCGGGTCTGGTGCTGGCGCTGGATCGC
This sequence comes from Halocynthiibacter sp., assembly GCF_049608145.1. Lineage (NCBI taxonomy): Bacteria > Pseudomonadati > Pseudomonadota > Alphaproteobacteria > Rhodobacterales > Paracoccaceae > Halocynthiibacter > Halocynthiibacter sp. The sequence goes on along the minus strand of NZ_JBMYXF010000002.1, from coordinate 24,236 downwards.
CAAGGGGATGCGTATTGTGACGGCGTTGCATTTTTTGTTGCCCCCGAACATGCAGAGAAAACCCTGGCTGAACTGCGGGAACGGGAACTGGTTTCATCGGCCTATCTGGAAACGATCCAGATGCTTGAAACCGATGAAGGCCCGCTGGAAGCAGTGACCTATGTAATCGATGTCATTCATGAACAATATTGTGGTGGCCTTGCGCTTGAGGAACAGGCGCAGATTATGTCGACCGCAGTTGGTGGACGTGGGCCGAACACGGAATATCTCTGGAATACGGCAGCACATCTGGAAGAAACAGGCCTGCAAGATGCGGATTTGTCCTGGCTTGCAAAACGTGTGAAGGTGCTTGTATCGGATCAGTCATGATCTTGTGACACATAATGATTTCCAGGCCCCCGAAATTTTACTGGCCAAAGGGGCCTGATCGCTTATCCTGTGGTCAAAGAACAACAAAGTCAGGATGAGGCCGCAATGGCGCAAGCACAGCAGTACCAGGCGAATCCAAGTTTTTCACATCCGGTAAGTCAGATCCTGACGATGCTGGCCGTTATCGGGCTTGTAGGATTTGGCCTATATGTGGCCTTGCCTAGGATCGGTCCCGTTTTCCTTGCCAACCCTTGGCTGAACGGGTTTATCGTTTTTGTCTTTGTTATCGGGGTTCTCGCCTGTTTCTGGCAGGTCATTCAGTTGTTTTACGCCGTACGCTGGATCGAAGGTTTTGCCGCGGATCCTGATGGCAATAACACAGCTGCGCCTAAGCTTTTGGTGCCGTTGGCCACACTTTTGCGGGGCCGTGCCGGGCAGGGCGTGACGATGCAGATCAGTTCTGCGTCGGCGACATCTATTCAGGATTCGGTTGCAACGCGTATTGATGAGGCCCGCGATATTACGCGCTATATCGTGAACCTGCTGATCTTTCTTGGGTTGCTGGGCACGTTCTACGGTCTTGCAACAACCATCCCGGCGCTTGTGGATACGATCAGTTCTCTTGCGCCTGCGGAGGGCGAAGAAGCACTGGGTGTCGATGTTTTCACCCGCCTGATGAGTGGCCTTGAAGAACAATTGGGCGGCATGGGCACGGCTTTTGCATCCTCTCTTTTGGGGCTTGCCGGGTCACTTGTTGTCGGGCTTCTAGAACTTTTCGCAGGTCACGGGCAGAACCGTTTTTATGGCAACCTGGAAGAATGGCTGTCTACAATAACCCGTCTGGGCTTTGCGTCTGGTGATAGCGAGAATAGTTCGGATGGTGGACAACTGGCCTATGCGCTGGAACGGCTGACATTGCAGCTGGAACGTTCTCATGAAGCCCATAGCAAAGCAGAAGCCACCCGATTGGCTTTGGAAGATAAGCTGGCGCAAATGGTTGAGCGTGGCACACCGGATGACGGACAGACGCGGGATGCCTTGTTGATGCGTATCTCAGAAGGGCTTGAACGCCTTCTGCATCAGATGAATGAAAATGCAGAAGGAACGGGTGCCCATACAGATGCGGAAAGCCGGATGCGCCTGCGATCTATCGATGTTCAATTATTACGCATTCTCGAAGAAATGTCAGCTGGCCGGCAGGAAAGCATTGCGGATCTGAAAGCAGAGCTGGCGCAGGTTGCAGAAGGATTACAGGCCCTTGCAGCACCTATGTCGCGGACATCATCTAACCGCAGAACGGATAGCTGAAGATGGCTCTGTCGCGACGCACCGGGCAAAAATTCCAGGCTTCCATCTGGCCGGGTTTTGTTGACGCAATGACCGCACTTTTGCTGGTTTTGATGTTTGTGCTGACGATCTTTATGATTGTGCAATTCGTGTTGCGCGAAACGATTACCGGGCAGGACAAGGAATTGGATCAGCTAACAAGCCAGGTGATGGATCTTGCGGATGCCTTGGGTCTTGAAGAAAACCGTACGCGGACGTTGTCGGAAAACCTGACCCAGGCAGAAACCGAAGCACGACAGCAACAGGCGCTGATTGCCAGCCTGCGTGGGCAGAATGCCAGCCAGGAAGCAGCCTTGAGCGCCGCAAGCAATCGGATTACCGGGTTCGAAGCTCAGGTGGCCGGGTTGTTGGCTGAACGGAATGACGCGCTTGCAACAAGTGATGCGTTGTCATCTCGGATTGATGAACTGGAAGCGTCTCAGACCCGGTTGATTTCAGATGCCGAAGCCGCGCAGCTGGCTCTGTCTCAGGCGCGGGATGAAACGGATGCAGCGGAAGAAGCCGCGCGTTTGGCTGCCGCGCAGCGAGAGGCGCTGGAAGCTCTGACCGCCGACTTGCAGACTCGGGCAGATGTGGCGGTAGCCGAACTGGGCGACGCAGAGGCCGCGCGCTTGGCGGAAAGCCTTGCTGCAGAGGCCTTGCGCGAACGTTTACAGAATGCGGATACTGAATTGACGGCCATGACGCTGGCCCTTGAGGAAAAACGACGTGAAGCCGAAGAAACACTGACGCTGTTGGCCGCGGCACGGCTGGCGCAGGCAGAGGCTGAAGGTGTTGTATCTGACGCGGAACGTGACGCGATCCTTTTGGCCGCAGCACAGGAAAAGTTGCAGGTGGCTGAGGCGGCTTCTGCAGAAAGTCAGAGAGAGTTTGAGCTTCTTAATCAGCAGGTTGCGCAGTTGCGTGGGCAACTGGGCGCGTTGCAAAATTTGCTGGACGAAGCCGCAGAGCGTGACAGCGCAAACAATGTTCAGCTGGAAGCCTTGGGGTCACAATTGAACAGCGCACTTGCGCAGGTTGCTGCTGAAGAACGGCGACGTCGCACCCTTGAGGAAGCAGAACGTCGTCGCCTTGAAAGCGAAAACGAAGATCTAGCGCAATATCGGTCGGAGTTTTTCGGCAAACTGCGAGATGTCCTTGGAAGTCAGGATGGTGTGCGCATTGTGGGCGACAGATTTGTCTTCAGTTCCGAGGTTCTATTTCCCAGCGGGTCGGTCGACCTCCTGGCGCAGGGCCGTGGGGAGGTTGCAAAAATTGCGGCGATACTGCGTGAAGTGGTGGATGACATTCCGCCCGATATCGATTGGGTAATCCGGGTTGACGGACATACCGACAATATTCCGCAATCCAGTGCAGGCCGTTATCGCGATAACTGGGAGCTGTCCCAGGGGCGGGCCTTGTCGGTGGTGCGTTACATGATCGAAGACCTGGGAATTCCAGCAGAACGGCTGATTGCGGCAGGTTTTGGTGAACATCACCCGATCAATCCTGAAAATACATCTGAGGCCCGCGCCCAGAACCGGCGGATTGAGCTGAAATTTACGGAAAAATAAGAGCGAAGGACACCTGATGTCATATAGTTTCGACTGGGTTGACGCATTCACCAACCGGGCTTTTTCTGGAAACGGATGTGTCGTTGTCCACGATGCGAAAGATTTGCCAGTGGCTGACCGTCTGTCGCTGGTACGTGAAACCTCGTTGTCTGAGTGTGCGTTTATGGTGCCGTCTAAAGTCGCAGATTTCGGGGCGCGCTATTATCTGGCAGACAAGGAAATTCTGATGGCGGGGCACCCGACGATCGCTACGGTGGCGTCGTTGGTTGCTCGGGGGCATGTTGATCTTTCAGAGGGGTGTGCAACGCTTTCTTTGGAAGTTGGGGTAGGTGTTCTGCCGATTGAAGTGACGGTTGAGAACGATCAGGTTTTGATTACGATGACGCAGCCAGCGCCTGTGTTTGGCCGTGAAATGGACGTAGAACTTATCGCGGATATGTATGGGTTAACGTCAGGTGATTTTCTGGGAACACCACAGATTGTATCTACCGGGACGCCATTTTGTGTGGCGGTTCTACGGGATCAGGATGCTTTACGGCGTGCGGCACTGAAACCGGAAGCTTGGCACACGATCAATCCAGAGGGCACCGCCCGGGCAGATCTAGTGGAACCTTTTCTTGTGACGCTGAACGAAAAATCCGGTGTATCTAGAACTTTTTCGCGTCTGTTGTTGCCTGCACCTATGCCTCCGGAGGATCCGTTTACTGGCTCGGCGACGGGATGTATGGCGGCCTATCTTTGGCATCACAATCTTATTGAAAGACCCGCATTTCTGGCTGAGCAAGGGCATTGGATGGGCCGCCCTGGAACGGCACGTGTAGAAGTGGTGGGTCCACGTGCCGCGCCCACTTCCGTGCGTGTTGGCGGGCAGGGTAAGGTTGTGATGCGGGGGATCCTGGAGCTTTGACAATCGAACTGAGAAATGTAACGTCTCTCTAAGTTTTGTGTGCGTTGGCAAAGGGTGATTATGGTCGATAAGCGTAATAAACATGCCATGATTGTTGGGAGCGCGCCATGTTCCGCACAGCTGGTAGATGCCAATTTGGAAGGCTTTGAGAAAATTGCATTGCATAAGGCGTGGCAGCTCAGGGATGACTTCGACTATCAGATTGCGCTGAGAGATCATACTGATGGTGCCCAAGTGCCGGAAACTTATCCCGCACGGCGCATTCGCAAAAGGCAATATAAGAACACCCTAGATCAGGTAGGTGGCCCAATAATGACATCTGCGTCCATTTCAATCTTTGCAGGCTTCTGGGCGGTGAACGAGGCGAGATATAAAACAATCAGTTATTTTGGCTGTGATCTTGTCTATCAGCCATCTGTAACTGAAGGTAGAACTCATTTCTATGGTGTGAGTGATCTGGGTCCGGCGGCGAGCGATCACACGGCCCAGATATTTCCACATTTGCGGTTTGCACGATTGTTTGGCTGGGGGCTTTTGCATCGGGTTGTTTTGCTGAATGCATCTGCTTTGGAAGGCACAAAGATGTGCTTCCCCGAAATTCCGTATGAAGAAGATCGTGAGATTGCCTTTACGCGAGTCATGCGTTCGCCCCTTGCAGCAGAGATAATCCGGCATTCCGGTGCGGCGCTGGCGGAAGAGCAGATTTTATACAATGAACGCTTTGAGTACCGTTGGCCGAAGCAACGCCACGACCCAGAATTCCGTGAGGACATGGAGGCTTGCATGAAAGCCTGGGAGCCGGTGTATGAGACAGCGCTGGAATTGGGCGAGGTTTTGAACAGCCAGTAGTAAAATCTGGCAATAAAAAAGCGCCCCAAAAATTGGGGCGCTTTTCGTGTTGGCTTGATCCGATTAGATCAGGCCCATGCTTTCCAGTTTCAGCAGAACCTGGTGGGCGCAATTGTCCACATCCACATTTTCTGTTTCGACGGCCAGTTCCGGGTCAACCGGCACATCATACGGGTCAGAAATCCCTGTGAACTCTTTAATCTTGCCTTCACGCGCCAGCTTATAAAGACCCTTGCGATCACGGCGTTCACATTCTTCAATGCTGGTTGCCACGTGAACCTCAACAAAGGCGCCAAAGCCCTCGATGTCTTCACGCACGGCGCGACGTGTTGTTGCGTAAGGCGCGATAGGCGCACAGATCGCGATGCCGCCGTTCTTTGTGATCTCAGAGGCCACATAGCCAATACGGCGGATGTTCAGATCACGGTGCTCTTTAGAGAAACCGAGTTCGGAAGACAGATTTTTCCGCACGATATCACCATCTAGCAGGGTCACGGGACGGCCACCCATTTCCATCAGCTTGACCATCAGGGCGTTCGCAATGGTGGATTTGCCGGAGCCAGAGAAGCCGGTGAAGAAAACGGTGAAGCCTTGCTGGGAACGCGGTGGTTTGGTGCGGCGCAGTTCTGTCACAACTTCCGGGAATGAGAACCATTCAGGGATCTCAAGGCCTTCTGCCAGACGGCGACGCAGCTCTGTGCCAGAGATGTTCAGGATGGTCACGTCATCCGCATCTTTGATTTCATCCGCTGGTTCGTATTGGGCGCGCTCCTGCACATAAACCATGTGTTTGAAATCGACCATTTCGATGCCCATTTCTTCCTGATGTTCCCGGAACAGGTCCTGTGCATCATATGGGCCATAGAAATCATCCCCGGCGGAGTTCTTGCCAGGGCCTGCGTGGTCGCGGCCAACGATGAAATGGGTGCAGCCGTGGTTTTTGCGGATCAGGCCGTGCCAGACAGCTTCACGAGGGCCAGCCATACGCATCGCCAGGTTCAACAAGGACATGGATGTGGTTGCTGCAGGGTATTTATCCAGTACAGCTTCGTAGCAGCGAACGCGGGTGAAGTGATCAACATCACCAGGCTTGGTCATGCCAACAACCGGGTGGATCAGCAGGTTGGCCTGGGCTTCGCGCGCGGCGCGGAAGGTCAATTCCTGGTGGGCACGGTGCAGTGGGTTGCGGGTTTGAAACGCAACAACTTTACGCCAGCCCAGCTTACGGAAGTATGCGCGCAGCTCGTTCGGGGTGTCGCGGCGGGCGCGGAAATCGTAATGCACCGGCTGCTGAATACCAACAATAGGGCCGCCCAGATAGATCTTGCCAGCTTGGTTGTGTAGGTAGTTTACAGCAGGATGTGCATCATCATCGGCACCGAAAACTTTTTCGGCCTCGCGCGCTTTGTTTGGCTCCCACTTGTCGGTCACGGTCATGGTCGCAAGGATGACGCCTTCCTGGTCGCGCAGGGCGATGTCTTGTCCAACTTCGACGGTTGCCGCGAAATCCTCAGAAACATCAAGGTTCACAGGCATTGGCCAGAGGGAACCATCGGCCAAGCGCATGTTTTCAACAACACCGTTGTAATCTTCCTCAGACAGGAAGCCTTTCAGCGGGTTAAAGCCGCCGTTCATCAAGAGTTCCAGGTCGCAGATCTGACGTGGTGTTAGGTCGTGACTGGTCAGATCGCCAGCTTCCACTTTCAGTTTCTGTGCACTTTCGTACGAAACGTAGAGTTCCGGGATCGGGGCAAGGTTGTTTTCCATAATACTGTTCCTGTTTTTAAACGGTACAAGCCCGCTGGTGGTACCGGTCAGCTCTGCATGCAGGGCCTCAAATTCGGCCAGCTTGCGGGCAAGAAAGCTGTCCGTGAGATGCCGCATCTCTGCGCCACCCCGGGATGTTAAAGTATAAGCGAAACGCTGGCGTTTATCGGGGCCAGTGCGTTCAGTGATGGTGATCAGACCCGTATTGACCACTTCGCGTAGAAGGGCGTTCAGGCGACCCAGAGAAATACCAATCGCAGCGGCGGTTGCGCGCTGAGACGCCCCTGGCGCAGTGTCCAGCTGGCGCAGAAGCAGGAAGATCTGGTCTTCCTCTGTCAGATTGGATTTTGTCACAGGGGGGGCCATAACATACGACTCAATAAGTGTTCATGCGTGAACACATAGGGCGGAGCGGCTGTCATGCAAAGGGTTTTAATGTCGGGATGGTAAATTTTGTGTTCTTTTTGGCACAACTCGGGGTGGTGATCGAAAGAACAAAAAAGGGCGGACACAAGCCCACCCTTTAAGAAAATTCTATTTCAGAATGTGAAAGGGGTTATCCTTCCGCATCATCCTGTTCTGCCAGAAAACGTTCTGCTTCCAGTGCCGCCATACAACCCATGCCGGCAGATGTTACAGCCTGGCGATATTTGTGGTCTGTTAGGTCGCCTGCGGCAAATACACCGGGGATAGAGGTGGCTGTGCTGTCTGGTGCAGTCTTAACATAGCCGCCCATATGGGTTTCCAATGTGTCTTTTACCAGTTCATTTGCAGGCGCATGCCCGATTGCCACAAATACACCTTTACATGGGATCTCGGTAATCTCGCCGGTCTTGACGTGTTTTGCGCGTACAGCCGTCACGCCCAGTGGGTTCTCGTCGCCGACAACTTCCACCAATTCGTGGAACCACAGTGGTTCGATCTTCTCGTTCTTCATCAGGCGATCTTCAAGGATCTTCTCTGATCGCAATTCATCACGACGGTGGATCAGGGTAACTTTGGAGGCAAAGTTCGTCAGGAACAGGGCTTCTTCCACGGCTGTGTTGCCGCCGCCGATGACCACAATTTCCTGACCGCGATAGAAGAACCCATCACAGGTTGCGCAGGCGGAAACGCCAAAGCCCTTGAATTTCTCTTCAGATTCCAGACCTAGCCATTTCGCGCGTGCACCAGTCGCCAAAATAACCGCATCTGCCGTGTAAACTGTGCCGCTGTCGCTTTGGGCTGTGAAGGGGCGCTTGGACATATCAAGGCTGGTGATCAGATCTGAAATGATCTCGGTGCCCATGGCGCGTGCGTGTGCTTCCATGTTGACCATCAGGTCTGGGCCCTGAATTTCGCTATGGCCTGGCCAGTTTTCAACATCGGTGGTTGTGGTCAGCTGACCGCCGGGTTCCATGCCTTGAACAAGAATGGGTTCCAGCATGGCGCGGCTGGCATAAACGCCTGCAGTATAGCCCGCAGGGCCGGAACCAATGATAAGAACTTTAGTGTGCCGCGTTTCCGCCATGGGGATCTCCGTTAAATCAGTGTTTAAACGGATATAAGCGCAGTGCGCCCAACTGGGAAGGCCAGGCAGTGGTCTGTCACGAAAAAACTATCAAAGCGGGATTTTTGACTGGCTGGTGAAAAGTTTTCAGATAATCGTTGAAATATTATTGCGTGCATCAGCGGCCTCGCGTACGATCCGCGAAAATTACCAGGATATCTATCTGGTAAGATCCCCCGTGCATCGGGCTTTGAAAACAACCAAAAACGCAGGCGGACCGGATGGCTGGCTCTAAACTTGACGAAATCGACCGTAAGATTCTGGCGGAACTGCAGGCTGATGGCCGTATGACCAACGTGGAACTGGCCAAACGGGTGGGCATTTCAGCCCCGCCTTGTCTGCGCCGTGTGCGGACCCTTGAAGATGCTGGATACATTCGGGGGTATCATGCGGATGTTAACTCTCGCGATCTTGGCTTTGAGGTGCAAGTTTTCGCCATGGTTGGGCTTGTCAGCCAAGCGGAAGCGGATCTGAGCGTGTTTGAAGGAAAATGCCGGGACTGGCCGCTTGTGCGTGAATGTCACATGTTGAACGGGGAAGTGGATTTTCTGTTGAAATGTGTGGCGCCGGATCTTTCTACCTTCCAAAGCTTTCTGACGGAACAGCTGACGTCTGCGGAAAACGTTGCAAGTGTGAAGACTTCACTTGTAATCCGCTGTGCGAAAGATGTGCCGGGTGTGCCGTTTGAGGTGCTTGAAGAACGCGTGCGCCAGTTGGAAAGCGGCCTGTAACGCTCACGCCCGTTTCCGAAACTTCTGAATTTGCTTTTCAGGCGTCGTTTTCACGGCGTTTGATCATTTCCTGACGGCGTGCACCCCGTGCCCAAGGCATTTGGACGGTCGTTTTTTCGGCGTGTTGGATAAGCTTTTTGAGGTTCTGATCAGAACGCGTGTCGGATTTTCTAGTGTTCTGGTCCATAACATGCCCCGCTACCTGCCCGGAAAATCCGGATTATTCTGGCTGTATTGTCAGCCAAAAGGGGCGGGGATGAGACGCTGCCTGGAAATTTTCAGACGCATTGCCACAGTTGTGACACGGTTCAGATTCGTATGCTGGCAATCAGACGGCCATAATCGCGTTCATTGTTATGACAGGCACGGCGCCAAGAATAGAATCTGCTGGGATCACTATAGGTGCATTCTCCGACCCAGCGGGCAGTTCCAATACCCGCTTTGCGCAAGCGATGTAAACCGTATCCCGGTAAGTCAAACTGCAGCCGGTCACCTTGGCCGTTTTTGAAAAATTGTTGGTTTTCTGGATCCTGATCTAGGAACTCTTCCTGGAAATCAGGCCCGACTTCATATGCGGGCTGACTGATGGAAGGGCCAATGACGGCCGCGATATTTTCACGCCCTGCGCCAATATTTTCCATCGCATCGATGGTTGCTTCAAGCACGCCGGTCAAAGCGCCTCTGGAGCCTGCATGTGCCGCGCCAATAACGCCCGCCTTTGTGTCCGCAAATAACACAGGCTGGCAATCCGCAGACAATGCCCCGATGGCAAGCCCAGGGGTGGCGGTGACCAGAGCATCCGCTTTGGGAAGAGGCTGGGAAAGTGGTCCTGTCACGTGGATAACATCTGGGGAATGCACCTGGTGCGCGGTCAGAAGATGTGTCTTCTCTACCCCCAAGGCCTCTGCCACGCGGGCGCGGTTGAGATCAACACAGGCTGTCTGATCGGAAGAACCATGGCCGCAATTCAGTCCCTGATATATCCCTGAAGATGCCCCGCCCTTGCGGGCGAAGAAACCATGCCGGAAGGGGGAAAGGCTGTCGTCTGTCAGGATGTCGAGGCCCATGATATTGTCTCCGCAGGTAATCATTACAGTGAATTTACGCCCGGGGGATTAAAGCCGGGGGGCGGTGGCGTGCCGCGCGCAAACAAGGCAATCGTTTTAAACAGCCTCCCCATTTCTTCGGGATGGGTCAAGCGTCGATGTGCAGCAATGTGATTGTCGAGGGTGATGCCATCCATATTCTGTGCAAGGGCCTGGGCCCGGCCGGTGATGCCCAAACGTTCAAGGAATACACCCTGTTCAGTCATTCCGCTGGCTTCAATGCCGGCGTTCAACGCTTCCCGTACAAGAGGTTCAAATTCGACGTGGGCTGTCAGATCTGCGTCGCCTGGGGTGATCAAAGGGTCTGCGTAGGCGTGATCGGCCAAAGCCTGAAATGTATCGCCCTTTGATTGCCATCCGCCGTAATCAATCAACAGGGCAAGCCCGCCATTGGTGTGAATGCGGCGGGAAATTTCAGCGCTTGCAGCGCGGGCTGGGGCATTGATTTCGACCAGATCGCCGTCATTTGTATCTGCCAAACGATGTGCAAGTGCGGCGACTTCTGTTATATCACCTACCCCAAAAGACAGCGCATTTTGGGTGTCAGTCAGCCCCACGCGCCGTTCACGCCAGCCATTACTGTCCCGAATAAACTGGCGAATGGGCAGTGCATCAAGAAATTCATTTGCGACCAGAAACAAGGGGGCTTCGGGCAGCTCAGATAGGTTGTCATGCCAAGTAATCTGATAGTCGCCCAGAGTTTTACTTTGCATGTCACGTAGGGTGGGGGAGGCTTCTATAAGATGCAGATCCATCGCGGCGTGAAAGCCGGGGACAGAGCGGGTCGCGCGTAAAATATCCGCCATCAATGTGCCGCGTCCGGGGCCAAGTTCAGCCAGGGTAAAGGTCGAAGGTGCCCCTCGGTCAAGCCAAGCCTGCGCAAGACATAAACCCAGAAGCTCTCCAAACATCTGAGAAATCTCAGGCGCCGTGATAAAGTCGCCCTGTTGACCAAACGGATCACGGGTCGCGTAATAACCGTATTTTGGGTGCAGCAGGCATTCCTGCATGTAGTCCGCGATGCTGATTGGGCCGTGTGCCTGAATGCGTGCGATCAATTCGGCCTGTAGTGACATCAGGCAGGCTTTCGTTTCAGGGCCATGGTCAGAACGATCACGCCAAATACCACCATTGGAAGCGACAGCAATTGCCCCATGGATAGGCCAGTATCGCCGAGGCGGATCACAAGACCCAGTGGATTGTCTGACGTGATGAACTGTTCGTCTGCTTGGCGAAAATATTCAACGAACATCCGTGCCAGGCCATAGCCAATAAAGAAGACACCGGTCACAAGGCCCTTGCGTTTTAACGCGCCAAAACCAAATGCCATGATCAAAACCAATGCGCCCAGAAGCAGCCCTTCCAGCCCGGCTTCAAACAGCTGGCTGGGGTAGCGGGCGCAAACACCATCTGCGTGATAAAGCGCGGGCGGGCAGTCCTGTGCAGCATAACCGGGGAACGCGACGCCCCAGGGTGACAGCGTTGCGCGCCCCCAGAGTTCGGCATTGATGAAATTCGCAATACGTCCCATCAGAAGGCCTGGGGCCGTGGCAATTGCCAGCATATCAGCGGTTTTCCAGAGATCGAATTTGTACTTACGGCAATAAAGGATCACGGCCACCAGCACGCCAGCAAGCCCGCCGTGGAAAGCCATGCCACCTTCCCAGAGTTTCAGCGCTGCGATCGGGTCCGCCAGATAGACATCTGGTTTGTAAAACAGCACATATCCCAGGCGTCCGCCCAGAACCACGCCCAGAACAATCCAAGTCACAAGATCTTCGATATTCTCACGCTGCATCGCCGGGCCGGATTTATCCCACAGTTGAGCGCGCTTTACGGCCTGAACTGCAATGAACCAACCAATGATGATCCCCATGATATACGCCATAGCGTACCATTTCGGCGCGATGGTGAAGCCAAAAAGCGTGACCGAGAAAATATCGGGGCTGACATTCGGGAAGGTGATGTAATGTTCCATGCCGGTTTCCTGCCTGCGGGGGCGGGGGCTGTCAACAGGGGGCGCGGGCCTTGGGATGATATCGGCGGCGAGATGTCATCACATTTTGCCTGCGACGCTTCCTCTCTTGTGCTTTTGCCCCTTGCCCCCCATATAGATGGGAACACTAGCCTTCAGAAAACCGGGGTCGCCATGCAAAGCCGCAACAAAGTTCTTGATGATATTTCTCAGCTGATGACCAATGCGATGGGCGTGGCCCAGGGCGCAAAATCTGAGGCTGAAACCGCAATGAAAAGCGTTATGGATCGCTGGATGGCGGATCGTGAATTCGTCAGTCGTGAAGAATTCGATGCGGTGCGCGCCATGGCCCAGAAAGCCCGCGAAGAAAACGAAGCCCTGAAAGCCCGCATCGAGGCGCTTGAAGCGAAGTGAAACTGAATTTGGTGTTCTGCGAATTGTATTCGCAATAACCAATGAAATTTAGGCTGCGACAGATATACCTGCCGCAGCCTTTTCTTTTATTGCAACTCAACGCTGATGTTTGGGAACGTCCAAGGTTTCGATGCCGCAGTAGCGCTGCTGATCACCGACGTTGACACTGATACCGTTGCGCCTGAACTGCTGGACGTGGTGGTGTTGCCACCTGAAGCGAGCAACGGCACGGCGTCCACGGTTATGGTTTTCCGTAACTCATTCCCTTCGCAGGTAACCGTGAGAGGGGCGGGTTTCCCTCGGTTCGCAAATCGAGACCCTTGAATTAACATCGGAATGGCTACGCCACCGGGGGTGGTGACGTTTGCAGAAAATTCATTTGAACGTAGTGAACAGCGTGCCCCAGCCACCTCTGTTCGCTTCCCTTCTATGTTTGCGTAGCTCCGGATGATTACACCACGTTGGCCCAGGGCTTGATCCCGGTTCAGGGCCGGACGCGTTGATGCGATCACCGTAGGTTGCGTTATAGGGATGTCTGAAACGCAACCTCCGATGCCCATTGTCGTAAATACGAGGGCTATGTATGTGAAATGCTTCATTGTGGTGCGTTTACCGCTACAGACGCTTGCTCAGGGAAGACCCAAGGTGTTCCAGTGGCAATCGCAGCGCTGGCAGCCGTGGATACAAGAGCTCCGATAAGGCCCAGCCCACCGACTGTGGTGGTCTGTTTCTCCGCAGGTGTTATTAAGGATCTGCCGCTGAGGCCCTGGCCAGAACAATCTACAACAAGGGCTGATGGCAGACCTCTGTTTTCAAGAGCACGGCGCTGTTTGAAGGTTGGAACCGTAATGGCCTGAGGGGTTACAATACGCCCGGACAGTTCGTCAGACGTGATTTCGCATTCGATGTTGCCGACTTCGGCCACAGTTTCACCCTGAGTCTGGCGGGTTCGGATTAATATTTCCTGTGTTTTGCCTGTCAGGCGATCTTGCGATACCGATGATTGCAGGCTTGCAGTGGCTGGGGCTCGGGTGACTTCCAAGGTCTGAACTGGGGCGGTACATGCTGATGTCAACAGGCCAAAGGCGATTGCAAAGGATGTTTTTTTCATGGGTCAATCTTACTTGTTAAGGATTCACGGGGGTGATGGCGGGAATTTGCTTACTTATGTGTATTACGCAACATTTGGATCCAGGATGAAGCTTCTGATTGAGTGATTGTTGCTATTTTGCCAATCGATATACGTCTGAAAACGACGGCTGTGGTTGAGTACGTTCAGGAGCGGCTGTAAGCTGTCTGAAGGTTGCCATGCGGATCCTCCGTTAACACCTGCAAATGAGGACAGCTATATGTATAAGAATATCATCGTCGCCCTTTCTCTTGAACACGGTATCAGTGAGATGGCCCTGGCCGCGGCGCGGGTTTTACTGGCGGATGGTGGTACGATCACTGCCGTGCATGTCTACGAGCCGCCGAACAGTTCCGTTATGGCATTTCTTGAGGATGATGCCGAAAAGAAAGCCCGCGACAAAGCGATGACTGAACTTCAGGAACGCGTCGAAGGTCTGGATGTGACGCCGGTACTGCTTAAAAGCCCGTCTGCCGGTGGTGAGATCACTGAATATGCCCGTAGCCATGGAACAGATTGTATCGTCATGGCGTCTCACAAGCCGGGTATGAAGGATTTCTTCTTGGGGTCTACCGCTGCCCGTGTTGTCCGTCATGCTGGCTGTGCAGTGCATGTGCTGCGGGTGTAATTTGGGTAAATCACTTTGTTTACAGGCCTCCGTGATTTTCACGGGGGCTTTTTTGTTGTTTGTTTCTTAACAGATCACTAACAAAATATGAGATCCTGTGGAAAACTACCCTATCTTGGGGGTAAATGGTTAAGAAACACCATCTCCTGGGGATAAATACTACTTTATACTTTACAGAGGCCCGCCCCCGCGTCACCATATTTCGTAGGGTGCCGTTTTTGGTTCCCATTTTGTAGTGGTCCGTTCGAACGGGCGCGACGGAACTCACGCGGGAAGAGCTGCCACTCTCTCGCGCAAACGAAGAGGCCCGGCATGTCATTAACAGAAAGCTATCTGGCGGATGATCCGCATCCGATCGACATTGTCGAAACTCTTGCTGAACACCATCACTGGGATTTCGACCGGGTCGGGGATGATCAGATCTCTATGGTGGTTGAGGGACAATGGCGCAGCTACTCTATTACGCTGGCTTGGTCTCATCAAGAAGAATGCCTGCGTTTGATTTCCAGCTTTGAGATGGAGCCCCCCCATGATCGTATGGGGGAACTGTATGAAGTTCTGAATCACGTCAATGACATGATTTGGGCCGGTGCGTTTACCTGGTGGGGGGCGCAACAGATGATGGTTTACCGTTATGGTCTGCTGTTAACCGGTGGCCAGGTGGCCTCAATTGATCAGATCAATGCGATGATTGATGCCGCTGTGATGAGTGCAGAACGCTTTTATCCTGCGTTTCAACTTGTGGCCTGGGCGGATCACACACCAGAAAAAGCAATTAAATGTGCCATTGCAGAGGCCTGGGGCCGCGCATAAGCTTCCTTTGAAACGGGCGTGAATCGCCTGCATGAGGGGGAATTTGCAATGTTCGATACAATCACATCGCGTGGTCTGGTTCTGCTGGGCTGTGGGAGGATGGGATCCGCCATGCTGGAAGGCTGGCTGAAGCAGGGATTGCCAGCGGCGTCAGTCTGGGTGAAAGATCCACGCCCGTCGGATTGGTTGCTGAAGCAAGGGGTGCATGTGAATGAGACCTTGCCCGATAGCCCTGCGCTGGTTCTTGTCGCGGTGAAACCCCAGATGATGGAAGAAGCTCTGCCGGTTCTGAAAACCTACGGCAACGGTGACACGATCTTCCTGTCGGTTGCCGCCGGAACAACGATTAATTTCTATGAAACCACACTGGGGGCGCAAACGCCTGTGATCCGGTCGATCCCCAATACACCGGCTGCGATTGGCCGGGGCATTACCGGCCTGATTGGCAATGATCATATCGCAGAAGATGCAATGCAGCTGGCAGAAACCCTGTTGTCGGCCATCGGTCAGACTGTGCGTCTGGACAATGAAGGGCAGATGGATGCGGTTACGGCGATGTCTGGGTCTGGCCCGGCTTATGTCTTTCATCTGATCGAAGCGATGGCAGCCGCTGGCGAAGCACAGGGCCTGTCGCCGGAATTGTCTATGGCACTGGCAAAGGCAACTGTTGGCGGGGCAGGTCAATTGGCGGAGGATGCCGATGAAACCCCAACGCAGTTGCGGATCAATGTGACTTCGCCCAAAGGTACAACACAGGCCGCCCTAGAGGTTCTGATGGATGAAAACCGGGGGTTCCCTGTGTTGATGAAAGACGCAATTGAGGCCGCGACTCAGCGTTCGAAGGAGTTGGGCGCATGAGTGATGAGATCACCTATGATGATTTTGCGAAAGTGGATATCCGGGTGGGCACGGTGATACGTGCCGAACCTTATCCCGAAGCCCGCAAACCTGCGATCAAGCTTTGGGTCGATTTCGGTCCGGAGATTGGCGAAAAGAAAAGCTCTGCTCAAATTACAGCGCATTACACGCCGGACACGTTGTTGGGAAAACAGGTCATGGGGGTCGTGAATTTTCCGCCGCGCCAAATTGGGAAATTTATGTCCGAATGCTTGATCGTTGGTTTCAGTGATGAAAACGGAGGCATTGTTTTGGCTGCGCCCGATCAGGCTGTGCCTGTAGGGGGCAAGTTGCACTGATGACAAAGATCCTAATTTCCCGCCCCTTGCCAGACGCGGTTATTGAGGCCGCGCGGGGGCGGTTTGACGTGACACTGCGCGACGACACCCAACCGATGACTGACGCCGAAATGCGGGATGCGCTGGTCGCATATGACGGCATTCTGCCGACTCTAGGTGATCGCTTCAGTGCGGATATTTTTGCGCAAGTTCCCAATCCCCGTGCAAAGATTCTCGCAAATTTTGGTGTGGGTTATAATCATATTGATGTAGCCGCCGCGAAGTCAGTCGGGCTGACTGTCACCAATACGCCTGGTGCGGTGACGGATGCCACTGCTGATATCGCTTTGACCCTGATGCTAATGTCTGCGCGTCGCGCTGCCGAAGGTGAACGTCTTGTGCGCTCTGGGAACTGGCAGGGGTGGCATCCGGTTCAGATGCTGGGTTTGCACATGTCCGGTAAGATCCTTGGGGTGATCGGCATGGGGCGCATTGGCAAAGCGATTGCGAGACGTGCGCATCATGGCTTTGGTATGGATATTATCTTTTATAACCGTTCCCAAGTCGCGGATGCCGAGGTGGCTGCTGGCCAGCTGGATACGATTGCCGAGGTGATGAAAGCCGCAGATGTAGTGGTGATTGCTGTGCCCGGAAGCCCCGCGACACATCATCTGATTGACGCTGAGGCATTGGCGGAAATGCAAGATCATGCGCATCTAATTAACATTTCGCGTGGGGATGTTGTGGACGAAGACGCGCTGATTTCAGCACTTAAATCAGGGCGTATTGGTGGTGCAGGACTGGATGTTTATGAAAACGAACCAGAGATTCCGGCGGCTTTACGTGCGCTGGATAATGTCACGCTTTTGCCGCATCTCGGCACGGCTGCACTGGAAGTACGCACCGATATGGGGATGATGGCACTGGATAATCTTGTGGCATTTTTTGCCGGGGAAGCGCCGCTGAATCTCGTGTGATTATTACGGATGCTTTCCGCCCAACAGTTATAGGTAAGCTGCGCTTTCCGTCGTATGAGAGTTGTGTGAAAATATTCCCTTCATTTGATCAGAGGGGGAGGCATCGATTTGTGTTCATTAAGAGGTTTTGTAAATGGTTGTTTTTCGTCGCGCGGTTGCCGCAGTTGTCTGCCTGATCTTTGCCAACAGGCTATCTCACTTAACGGGGTCCTCGGTTATCGCGCCGGGTGATCCGGGGTACGAATTCGGAGCAATCACATCTTCGCTTTTGACGTACGCCTTATTATTTGACCGCATCGTTGTTTTGGCTGGTTGCCGCGGTCATCGCGATCTGTGTCTGCTTGGCGTTTGAACCGCCCCACATTAAACGCCCGGGGTTTATTACCGTGGGGATCCTGGGGGCGGTATTTATTGGTCTTTTAGTAATTTAGATGCCGGGCGGTATATGAACCTACGCGGGCCGCAGACCAAGTATCTCGCGGGTTTGGGCGGGTGTCGCAATCGGGCGTTCGTATTTATCGCACAGGTCTGCAGCACGTTTAATCAGCGCGGCGTTGCTTGGGGCAAGTGTTTGTTTATCAAGGCGAATGTTGTCTTCAAGGCCCGCACGGGTGTGACCGCCAGCGGCAATCGCCCATTCATTCACAAGGATCTGGCCCGGACCAACGCCTGCCGCACACCAGGGCGCGTCAGGGGCGCGGGTTTCCATAGTGTGACGATAGAAATCAAAGATTTCCTTATCCACAGGCATGGCGTTTTTCACGCCCATCACGAATTGCACATAAAGCGTGCCAAACAGATTGCCTGCTTGGTGGTGTCGGGTGGCCTGAAGGATGTGGGACAGATCAAAAGCTTCGATCTCTGGTGTGATTTCGTATTTCTGCATTTCAGATGACAGCCAGGTGATCAATTCCGGCGAATTTTCATACACGCGGGTCGGAAAGTTGTTAGATCCAACCGACAGTGACGCCATATCTGGGCGGAGTGGCAACATGCCCCCGCGGTCTTTACCTGCACCGGATCTGCCACCGGTAGAAAACTGGATCACAACGCCGGGGCAGTGCTTTTCTAACCCTTCCTTCAGGCGCGCGAAACGTTCCGGATCGGAACTTGGGGTACCATCTTCGTTGCGCACATGGGCGTGAATGATGGATGCACCGGCTTCCACAGCGGCCTGGCTGCTTTCGACCTGTTCAGAGACGGTGATCGGCACAGCGGGGTTGTCTGCCTGAGTTGGCACGGAGCCTGTGATCGCGCAGCACAGAATGCAGGGTTTGCCTGCGTGTTGATTGGCCTCTGACATGTGCCCCCCTCAGTTACTTTGTTTCCTTAGCGTCATACCGTTGTTTCAGGGCCGGTTTCAAGCACCTTGCTGAGGATCAATGCCTGAATATCCTTCTCTGAAAACCCCCATCCGCCCAGGGCATGTGGCGCGTTCTTATTTGCGGTGACCGGAGGAGAAGAAATAGCGCCTGGCGTTGCACTGAAACGTGGTGCTGGGGCGGGTTGCACGACATCATCAAGGGTTTCAAACACGGTGCGGGCCTGATTATGGGGTGCGCTTGCGGCTTCGGACACGGAAAGCAGAGGCGTCACACAGCCATCCGTATCCTGAAACAGATCAACCCAATGTTGCCGGGGCTGGCTGGCAAAAACCCCGGAAAGCTTTGCGACACAAATTGCTTCGTTTTCGGGGGTTGGGCGGGTCAGGTCTGGATCAGATAACATATCCAGCCGCTCTAGCAGGATCTTGCGAAATGCGCCTTCGATGGCGCCGACCACAATATATTCTCCATCTGCGCAGATATAAGTGCGATAGAAATGCCGCCCACCATCCAATGGATTTCCCCCTGCAAAGTAATCATGTTGTCCCATGGCGTTTAGGCCAGAAAGCAAAGCAAACAGGCTGGCGGAACCATCTACGATTGCTGCATCTACCACTTGCCCCGAACCACCTGCCCGGGCTTGCATGACCGCGGCAAGAAGGCCCAGAACCATGAACATTGCGCCACCGCCCATGTCGCCAACCAGGGGGGGAATACCCTGTGTGGCCTGGCCTTCGCGACTGAACAAAGACAATGCACCGGACAGGCCAAGATAGTTCATATCATGCCCCGCCATCTGTGCCATCGGGCCGGTCTGCCCCCAACCTGTCATGCGCACATAAGCAAGTTTTGGATTGGCTTTCAGGCAGATATCAGGGCCCAGCCCCAGCTTTTCCATGGTGCCCGGGCGATATGCTTCGATCACTGCATCCGCTTCGGATATCAGGCGCAGCACAGTTGCGCGGCCCTCTTCCGATTTCAGATCAAGCCGGATCAGATCGCGTGACCGATTACGCACAGAAGCCGCATCCATCGCCGACAGATCCAGCCCTTCTGCAAGGGCTGGATACCCACCGGGGCGGTCAATACGAATGATCTGTGCGCCAAGATCCGCCAGCAACATCGCGCCATAGGGGGCCGGGCCGATGCCTGCGAATTCAACGATTTTCAGGTGTGTCAGCGGGCCTTGTCGTTTTGTCATTTCTAAACCCTCAGTCCAGCGATGTGGCAAGTGCACGAAAAATCGCGATATTCAGTTCTGGAACACCATCTTGGCGGAATTTACGGTCAGCAGCATTGGTTGCAATCACCACATCTCGGGCTGTGTCGATATAAATGTACTGGCCATAAACGCCCCGTGCCATAAATTCGCCCGGCGTGGCCCCGACAGGCACCCACCACTGGAAGCCATAGCCGATCTCGCCTGGTGCGGTTGGGGCCGTTGCCGCAGTAGAAGCTTTAATCCATTCGGCAGGTACAATCTGTGTGCCATTCCAAACTCCGCCATTGACAAGAAGCTGACCAAAACGTGCGTAATCCCGTGTTGGCATGTTCAGGCCACCCAGTACAAAGCTGGTGCCATCACCATCGGTCACATAATAAGGTGTGCTTTCAAAGCCGAGGGGGGCGATGATTTTTTCGCTTAACAGATCCGGGATATCGCGCCCGGTTGCCCCGCGGATGACCATACCGATAATATGGGTGTCAATCGACACATATTGCCAAGTTTCGCCGGGGGTGAATTCCTTTACTTCCAGTCCGGCACTGAAATCATCCAGAGATCCGCCAAGGGCGACTTCGCGACCCATTTTGTTGATGTCCGAGAAAAACGCGAGATAGTCCTCATCAAATTGCACGCCAGACGCCATGTTCAGCACGTTGCGAATGGTCGCGCCATCATAGGCAGTGCCCGTGAGGGCAGGCACATATTGTGTTACAGGAACATCAAGATCGGGGATGGTTCCATCGTGATGCAAAACCCCCAACAGCGCGGAAAGAAAACTTTTTGCGACGGACCAGGATATTCGCTTATCCGTAGGGTCGGTTCCGAGAAAATAATCTTCATACCGGATCTCGCCGTTTTTCAGTACCAGCAAGGCTGTGACATTTCGGTCTTCAATCCAGGAATGGGTGTTTTCGGGCAATGTCATGCGTGCCCCCATGGGCAGCTCCGATACGGGCCCATCGCCACGTGGCACGTCCCGCGTCAGAAATGCGGCATCCATATGGCTGAAATTCTGCACAATCCGGTCTTCATTAAACAGCGTTAACACTGCATTCAGCCGCGCCAGCTCCTCGCGTTTCCAGATGCCAAGAACGACGGCGATCATGGCCAGTGCGAAGAACAGTTTCAGGATCATCTTCAGAATTCGTTTCATAATATCTCTCCCCTGATGCGGATGAGAACATGTCCGTGCACCGCTGGCAATTCTGACGCCGGGTCAGCCCGCATACCATTGGGGTGTCGTCGAACAGGGCGGGATTGGCGAAGCGCTGGTCTGCTCTCCTCTCCTCAGTCATCATATCCTTGAACCGCGTGGCGGGTGGCTTCATCAAAATCCTCGCTGTGCACAATAACGCCTTCATCCGACAGCAGGATGATGCCGTAAGCACCGGGTTCGGGGACGGAATGCGCATACCCATCGGTGCCCAACATCATAGGCATTTGATGGGTTGGGCTTTTGAATATCGTGAAACCAATACCATTTGCGGTGCCAGAAATGGTGCGGTGAATATGGCCTGCAAAGATATGGGTGACATTTGGATATTGTTTTATCAGGGTGTAAAACGCTTCGTGATCCATCATGCGGATCGCGTCCATCCCATTAAATCCTGTATGCAGGGGCGGGTGGTGCATGAAGATCGAAATGCGACGATCACCTGCAGTTTCCAGCTGGGTTTTCAGCCAGTTCAGACGTGCTTCACAAAGGGCACCTGCGTGATGATAATCACGCCAAGGCGGGCCATCCAGGGTATCAAGACAGATCAGCCGATCTTTCGGGCCAAAAGGGGCCTGACCGTCCAGATCAATCACCTGCATGACGTGGCCGCTGTCGGTTGTTTCGAGATCAGGGAAGGCCTCAAGCATAGTGTCACGGCGATCATGATTGCCGGGCATCAGCGTGACGGGTAGGGGCAGATTCTTTAACAGTGGTTTCAGCCGTTCAAATTGATCGGGGCGGCCGTTGTGGGTCAGGTCTCCCATCAGGATGAGGTGATCTGCGTCGGGATGATGTTTTAACGCATGTTTTAATCCGGTTTCGAAACGTTCCAGCGGATCATATCCAACAATTTTCTCGCCTTCCGATTTGATGTGGATATCGGTGAAAGCAAGGATTTTGTGGTGCATACGGTTTACGGTGGTCATCGGGTCGGGCCTTTTAACATATCGGTTGGATGATCCGCGTCAGATATTTTGGTGTGGCGCGTGATTCCCTTTTGGGCACAGTGGCTTTGACCCATTGCCAAAACAAGTGTGCAAACCACGGGATGTGTTGATTTCCGCATTCTTTGTAAAGCCCGAGAATGTCCCGAGCCGAAAGTTGCGGCGTCAAAATATTGAGTTGTGTGAAATTGCAATCAAGAAAGGCAAAGCATCTGCCTAGACGTTTTCCACAGCTTCCCGCCAGTGACGTCGACACACAGAGACATAGGTTTCATTGCCGCCGATTTGGACCTGCGCCCCGTCTTTCAGGGCATTGCCGTCGGCATCCATGCGCATCACCATGCTGGCTTTCTTACCGCAGTGGCAGATTGTACGGACTTCACGCATTTCATCAGCCAGCGCCAAAAGGGCGGCGGACCCCGGAAACAATTCCCCCCGAAAATCCACCCGCAGGCCATAACACATCACAGGTACTTTTAGATCATCCACGGCATGGGCCAATTGCCAGACCTGCTCTTTTTCCAGGAACTGCGCTTCGTCGATAAAAATGCAGGCGCAGGGGCCATTGTTCAGGCGATCAGATATCTTCGCATACATATCGTCACCGGGCAAAAATGTATCTGCATTTGCGCCTATGCCGATTCGTGATGCAATTCGTGCTTTTCCAGCGCGATCATCAAAACCATAGGTCAGCAGATGGGTCTGCATTCCGCGTTCAATATAGTTATGGGACGCCTGCAACAGTACAGTCGATTTGCCCGCATTCATGGTGGAATAGTGAAAGTATAGTTTGGCCATGAAGGTTGTTATCCACGTCGTGGCCAGGGTTGCAAGCCTGTTTCTACAGAAGAAACGATAGGTGGGGATCTGACTCCGGAACAGCAAAAGGATGCAGGCGTCACTTTGAAATAAAAGTGACGCCCACTGGAAACAGGAATCCGTAGAAGCACATAAATAGCGTGCCTGGGGATGAACAGATTCCCTTGCACCTTTCCCTTAAAAAAGGATCGTCGCACCGGTGCCAGCAAGCGAAAGCGCGACAGATCCCCACCCATTTACCGGCGCTGGGGACGCCGGATACTCATTACCTTCAGGACTTCCTGAACGCTTTAATGAATGACAAATGTTTGACTTCGTATTAATGGGAAAGAGTAGAAGCAATTCCCCCCTGCAAATTGACAGGGTGAAAATCGAACAAGGGTATTAATATGAGCGGGATGGGTAATTACCTGAAGAAGCATACAGAGGCCCTGGTCAAAGATGTTGGCATTGAAGCAGCCTGCACGCTGACTGGTAAATCAAAAGCGACACTTGGGCGGTACTATTCTGACAGCGACGAACATGCTGACCGTTTTATGCCCATTGATGCGGTTGCAGCACTTGAAGAAGCTTCACGCTATCCGCATGTCACCGGCGCGCTGGCTGAACTGCGCGGCATCACGATGTCTTATGATCAAAGTCGTAAGAACTCCGCAGAAGGCGGCGTGAACGCAGATGTTGTTGCGCTTGCCCAGCGTTTCGCCATGCTGATGAGTGAATATAACCAGTCTATAGAAGACGGGATCATCACAGTGAACGAAGCCAAACGTCTTTTGCGTGAAACCTTGGCGCTGCAACACGTTCTTATGGATATGAAGTTGCACCTCGAAGAGGAAGGTCAGAAAGTCTGATCGTCTGAAGCTGGGCATTGCAGAGATTAAAACACCCGTCGGTTAATCCGGCGGGTGTTTTCTTTGGGGGGTATCCTAACCTTCTGCGAAATCTCAAACGAAACTCTGGGATGGCCTTGGCAGAACGGGTGTACTGCACTGGTGTATAGAGAACATGAATTTCTCCCCGAACCGAACATTTTAGGAAGATACGTTCTTATTGCAGTTGCTGATTGGGATGTGGGCGTTTCTGAGAACTTGATTTTTCAAAACTGCCGGTAGCTCTGGGCCGCAAATATCTGACCGCGTGATAGGGTGGCATGCCGGGGGGGGGATTTTTATATTGTTAGTATTGCGCCGTTTTGGGTGATTCTGAGTTTGCTGCTTTTACGGCGCCTCAGGTAACTTCTTTTACACTTTCGTAAGAATCGCGGTCCTCAGTGGCCGCGTTTTTCGTAGGTATGCATGTTGTATGCATAGAATGTGCATAGATTGTGCATGCTTTGTGTATTTGGATTCGCTTTGATTCCGCCTCGCTCTGCTTGATTCCTAGCCATTTGAGGTTTGATTGTATGCGAGTCGTTGTAT